>JAGPUU010000312.1 GCA_018067325.1 Amphritea sp. | reverse complement strand
GAGGAACGTTAGTGTAATGAAACAGAACACGCCCATTTTCTTACCCGCTAACTGCCAACCCATTAGCGATGACAGAATGATACCGATAGAAGGCGGAATTGATTGCAGGATTGTTTCTGACAGGTCTAACACCTGATCGATTGGCCAGCGAATTGCGCGGAAGAAACCGCGGAAGTTCTGTACTAGATAATTGAGTATGCTTTCTACCCATTCGCCCAGAGGAATACTGAGATACTGAAATGGATCTAACAGGCTAAATTCAGACATTCTAATTTACCTTACTATTATTATTCTTAAACTCAGTTATGACTTAACGTTTTCAGCATTAGGTCTTTTGAGATAACGCCGCAAAAAGTGCCGTTGCGTTCTATGACAGGAACCGGGTACTCAGAATTAGCAACTTTTCTGACTACATCGCTAATCATGTCGTCACTGTAAACTGAGTGATGTTGATCGAATTGTTGCTCTATCAATGAGCCGACACTTGATTGTGCATCGATCGAGATAAGGGGAACGACGCCTTGCAACTTATCGCTGTTATCCAGAAGATAGCCAAACTGACTGTTAGCCGGTTCAAATGGTTGAACGGTGCCGTTAATACGAATTTTACAAGCGCTCTCCTGACAGGCAATATCTCCAGCTTTGAGGATCTTGCTGACATCAACACCTTTAAAGAAAGATTCAACATACTCATCGGCAGGGTTGCGCATAATCTCTCTAGGTGTACCGATCTGAACAACTCGACCACCCTCCATAATGGCAATGCGGTCGCCGATACGGATGGCTTCATCTAGATCGTGTGAGATAAAGACAATGGTACGTGCCTGCTCTTTTTGCAGTCGGATCAACTCGCCCTGCATTTCGTGCCGAATCAGTGGGTCTAACGCCGAGAAGGCTTCATCCATCAGCAAAATGGTAGGGTCGTTAGTCAGTGCTCTGGCCAGTCCGACCCGTTGTTGCATACCGCCGGACAGTTGATGGGGGTAACTTTCGCCATGCTCTCCCAGGCCTACTTGTTGTAGTGCCTCTTGCGCCCGCAGGTTTCGTTCGTTCTTTTCGATGCCGGATATTTCTAAGCCGAACGCTGCATTTTCGATAACTGACATATGTGGCATCAGAGCGAAGGACTGGAACACCATACTCATCTCTTTGCGGCGGACATCTAGAAGTTCAGCATCACCGAGTACGGTAATGTCCTTGCCATTGAGTTTGATGCTACCAGCCGTTGGCTCAATCAGGCGGTTAAGCAGTCGAACCATCGTTGATTTGCCTGAGCCGGACAGGCCCATGATGACGAAGATTTCACCTTTTTTAACAGTAAAGCTGGCATCAAAAACGCCGACGGTCTGACCGGTTTTTTCAAATATTTCATCTTTATCTGAGCCGTTTCGTAACATCTGCATCGCTGTTTCCGGCTGCTCACCGAACACTTTGTAGACGTTTTGAATCGACAGAATATCTGTGCTGTCCGTCATGCTACCCTCTGCATTTTTATGATTATTTTTGAAGTTTATCGCGGTGACAGTAGTGTCATGTCACATCAATATAAGCTTTCTTACGGCTGTCGGTATGCCTATTAAGTTAAGGTCTTTGTCCGAAAGCGTCCAACGACATATTTAGCGTAAAAACCATAACTTCCGGTTATTGTTAATGTGAAAGTGTTATCGAAAAGGGCCTTTCATAACCCTAAGTTGGGATGAAGCGTTGGATGAAAGTGAAAACGGCTCTAAAAAGGGATGGCTTTCGAAGAATAGATCAATCCTTAGAGCAGATTGGGTTTAGGGTGAATGAGTGGCCGGCTGTCTGGATAGCAAAAAAGCAGCGATAAGAACCATTGCACCGCCCAGATAAACAGAGACGCTCAACTGCTCTCCAATAAGAGATACTGCAATGAGGACTGCGACTACCGGTTCTAGTGTGGAAAGTGTTGAGGCATTAGCGGCGCCTATGTGTGGAGAGCCGCTAATAAAAGTAGCGATGGGTAGAATAGTGGCAAACAATGCCAGTCCCAGTGTAGCGCTCCAACCGCTGACCGATTGTGGCAGATCGATGTGTTGGACCAGACCGGCTAGCGCTAAAGTCAGGACGCATCCGAACAATATAGAGCAAGCTGAAGCTAACGGGTTTTCAGGCTTCACATTATGAGAACCATAGATAATCGCCGCGCCATAACTGATGGCAGCAAACAATGCCCACAGAGTGCCATTCAGATCCCCCCTAAACTCAATCCCTGCAGCCAGTATTACACCGAACATTGCTAATATCATGCTTGTCAGCCGTCCAGCGGTGGCTCTTTCCTTCAGAAATAATATTGAGTAGAAAGTGACAAAGGCCGGGAAAGAAAACATCAAGATGACAGCCAGACTCACAGAAGTCGTATGGCTGGCGTTGTAGTACCCGATTGCGGCACCGGCATAACCAACGCCAATTAACATACTTTGCAGGAGTAGCTTTTTCCCTGGCAGGCGAATTTTTTTAATTTTCAACCAACACAGCATCAACAGTGCGGCGATAATAAAACGGGAAATAAGGAGCCCCACAGGATTAGCACCATCGTTGTAGGCGAAATGAGCAAAGAATGGCTGCAGACCGTAACTGATGGCGGCGATTATCACTAAAATAAAGCCTTTTCTGTAGTCCTGCAGATAGAGTTGTGTCTGCATCGTGTGCCCCTGATATAGAAAAAGTTAGCTGTAACAAAAAAGCCTCTGCATGCAAGGCAGGCAGAGGCTTAAGAGAGGAGTGATTTAGCTGGTTAGCTTTTGTTTCATGGTGTCGCAGTACCAGTCGACAAACTGACACACACCGTTTTCAGCGATATCAGAAAATGGACCCGGAATATAGGACGGTGAGCTGACGCCCCGGAAGGTTTCTTCGACTAGTTGCTTGTCCTGGTTATTCGTTGCCAGCCAGACTTTAGTCAGGGTGTCGATATCGTAATCAACACCTTCAACCGCATCTTTAGGCACGATCCATTTAGTGGTTACCAGCGTTTCGCCTGAACCCAGTGGGAGGATTCGGAAACTCAGGGCAAAGTCACCCAGGAAATGGTTCCAGGTGGATGGATAGTTGAAGTAGAGCAGGGCGCCGATATCTTTGACATCAGTATCGTCAAGGCGCCCGTTAACAGCAGGCTGACCATCCATAGTGTAACTGACTGCTTTCTCAGCCAGTGGGATACGAGTCATACGGTATTGACCGTTTATATCCATCACCAGACGGCTAGGTAAACCTGCCGCTTCGCATTTATCCCAGTGCGCAACTAGCTCGGGATCATCATCGCCGCCAACGCCGGCAACGGAGAGATTCTCGACAAAGGCATTAAGCAGTTCAGGGTGATTAGCCTCACAGTGATAGCATTCGCGGTTGTTTTCAAACACCAGCTTCCAGTTACCGTTTTCAATCAGATTAGACTCAAAGGCAACTTTACAGTTTTCCAGATTGTGTGGCGTGATAAAGGGGCTAAGGTCATTGCGGAACTGTTCGAAATCGGGTGCCTGATCGGCGACACAGATATAGATATAGCTGTTAACGACTTCGCAGTTAACTGGCATCAAACCATGATCGTCGTTATTGAACTTCTCGCCCATATTGCCTGCAAACAGCAGCTTACCGTCCAGTCCAAAGGTCCATTTATGGTAAGGGCAAACCAGCTTGGCTGTTTTACCTTTGGATTCGGAGCAGACACGGGAGCCCCGGTGGCGACAGGCATTATGAAAGGCCCGTACATTGCCAGCGTCATCGCGTACGATGACGACCGGATAGTCGCCTACCTGAATAGTCATGTATTGACCGGCTTTCTCGATCTCAAATGTATGACCGGCAAAAATCCACTCTTTGTGCCAGATCTGTTCCAGATCTTGCTTATATACTTCCTCGTCACGGTAAATTTCCCGGGTCAGGGCGTGGCGCGGTTTACGCTGATTAATCAGCTCCAGAGTTTTAATTTTGCTGGTCATTGTTGTACTCCCATGACGCTACACTGTTGTAGTCGTTTTTATTGTTATGCTTATACTGGTTTGGGCGGGTATATTGGCACTATAGTGCTTTTCCTCAATACAGTGTGTAACCAGAATACCCGCTGTCGTTGTCAGTCATTGTTGTGTCGTTGCCAGTGGCGCCGGCACAAACTGAAAGGGTTTAACTTACAAAATGTAGGTCTACCCCGATTTGAAATTCAGTGTATGGGTGGAGTGAAAACCGGTAAAGCGACTTTTTATCTAGAGAATTGAGTACCTGAAGTTATGGTTAAACATGTAGAGCCTGATCAGATACTGGTGAGAATGCCTTCGTTACGGGCGGTGAAGTCCTTTGTTGCAGCGGCCAAATATCAGAACTTTACTCGGGCTGCAGAGGCCTTGTGTGTTACTCAGGCGGCTATTAGTCGTCAGATTCGCGAGCTTGAAGCGTCTCTTGGAGTGGTGTTGTTTAAGCGGGCCGGGCGGGCTGTGGAACTGACGGAAGCTGGAATCATATTCTATGATGCAGCCTATCTTTCGTTTGTAAATATTGCACAGGCTGCACAGCGGATTCAGAACAGCGATAAGCGTAAACAAGAACTGACTATCTGCTGTTCACCAGCATTTTCAGCCTTTTGGTTATCGAATCGGCTGCCTGGCTTTTTCTCGGCAAATCCAGATATCGACGTTAATGTAGTGACCACCAATAACTTTTTACAGATGGAGCCGGGGGTGCGTCCGGATGTTTTTATCAATAAGGTCAGTGATCCGCGTGAGGGTTACCATTCGATTCCGCTGTTTTATGACCTGATCTATCCGGTTTGTTCGCCACTTTTCCTGAAACAGAACCCCGATGTCGCTACCTTTGAAGGGTTGCAGGATACAACCTTGTTAAATCTCAGCCCCTATGGCCGCTCCCAGATTGCCGAGCATGTGGATTGGGGGGTCTGGTTTAACAGTCAGGGTATCAATATTGATATTGGCCCGAATGGTGATCGTCATGTCTTTAATGCCAACGATTTTAATATGCTGATTCAGATGGTACTCAATCATCAGGGCGTAAGTCTTGGTTGGAATCAGTTGGTGGAACCAATGATCAAGCAGGGGTTGTTAGTTCGGGTAGGTGATGCGGAAGCAACCTACAAGGAGAAATTGCACTATCTAACCTATGCCGAGAGTAAACAGAATAATAAAGCACTTCAAACCTTTAAAGAGTGGTTTCTCTCTTGTATTAAGGAAGAGCAAACCTATGTCGGTCAGCTTGCAGTGAGTAGTTAGAAGGATAACTTCTGACCGGCTCCCGGTGTCATGCAGGCAACCTGAGTATGGTAATCAGAAATTGACTTTCTAATCCCATACTTTCACTGAATTTAAAGCTTCTCAGGTAAACCTGAGAAGTGGCTTCCGATATAGATCCATCTTTCAAATCCGCGTTTTTTCAACGTTCT
>JAGPUU010000294.1 GCA_018067325.1 Amphritea sp. | reverse complement strand
TTTGAATCGATTATTAACTCGATGACTCCCCATGAGCGTAAGCGTCCGGATGTTATTTCTGGTTCGCGTAAAAAGCGTATAGCGATGGGTTCGGGTACACAGATTCAGGATGTTAACCGCTTACTGAAACAGCATAAGCAGATGGCTAAAATGATGAAGAAGTTTTCGTCAAAGGGCGGTATGGCCAAAATGATGCGTGGCATGAAGGGTATGATGCCCGGTGGCATGGGCGGCCCAGGCGGCCCCGGTGGCTTCCCGCGGATGTAGCGTTGGCGTTTAATAAATAACCAAAAGACTTTCCAAGGGCGGCGGATTCACGTAGAATTTGCGCCCTGTTTTTATGATTAGGTGCAGTCTGCGTCGATCACTTCAATAGAGTGGTCGGAACGGGGCTGGAATCTGTGAACTGTGGGTGATATCAAAACTCACTTAATAAAGGGACCAAACGTATGGTAACTATTCGTCTTTCTCGTGGCGGCGCTAAAAAGCGTCCTTTCTATCATTTGACTGTAGCTGATTCTCGTAATCCGCGTGATGGTCGTTTTATTGAGCGTGTTGGCCTTTTCAACCCTCTGGCTAAAGGTCAGGAAGAGCGTCTGCGTGTTAATCAGGAACGTGTTGATCACTGGGTAGCTAAAGGCGCTCAGATGTCTGATCGCGTTGCTAAGCTGATTAAAGACGCTAAGTAAACGTTATTAAGCGATCAGTCGGGTTATTAAGATGAGTGGATTAACGTCAGACAAGATTACAACTGTAGGGCGGATCACGACGATCTACGGCGTTAAAGGTTGGGTAAAGGTTTACTCCCATACCGAGCCGATGGACCGTATTCTGGATTACTCACCATGGCTACTGAAATTAAATGGTCAGTGGCAGCCGGTTAAGATTAGCGAAGGCAAAAAACATGGTAAGGGACTGGTAGCTAAGCTTGCAGGTGTTGATGATCGTGATGAAGCGCGCCAGTATTGTGGCATGGATATCGCGATAGAAAGTAGCCTGTTACCAGCTCTGGGCGACGGTGATTTTTACTGGAGTCAGCTGGAGAAGCTTGAAGTATTAACCGAGTCCGGTGTGAAGCTGGGTAAGGTGAGTCATCTGATTGCGACCGGTGCAAATGATGTGCTGGTGGTAAAAGGTCAGGAAGGCAGTGTTGATCGCAAAGAGCGGTTGATCCCCTACCTGCCGGATCAGGTGATTAAAGAGATAAACCTTGAAGAAGGTACGATACGGGTCGATTGGGATCCGGAGTTTTAACCGGTGTGGATCGGTGTTGTTACCCTTTTTCCGGAGATGTTTGAAGCGATAACTCGCAACGGCGTAACCGGGAGGGCAGTGCGCAACGGCTTGCTAGATGTGCAGTGCTGGAACCCTAGGGAGTTCACAAAGGATAAACACCGAACGGTGGATGATCGCCCTTACGGCGGTGGTCCTGGAATGTTGATGAAGGTGCAGCCGCTGCGGGACGCGATCCATGCAGCAAAGCAAACTGCCGGTGAAAAGACTAGAGTGATCTATCTTTCGCCGCAGGGGCGCCGACTTGATCATTCTGGTGTGAAGGAACTGGCCGCTTGTGAGCGGTTGATTCTGGTCGCAGGACGCTATGAAGGTATTGATGAGCGTCTGGTGGAGACTGAAATCGATGAAGAGTGGTCGCTGGGTGATTTTGTCCTCAGCGG
Organism: Amphritea sp.; assembly: GCA_018067325.1. Taxonomy (GTDB): domain Bacteria; phylum Pseudomonadota; class Gammaproteobacteria; order Pseudomonadales; family Balneatricaceae; genus Amphritea. The sequence continues at coordinate 2,265 of JAGPUU010000294.1, read as the reverse complement.
CGGCGAGTTACCAGCAATGGTGATGATCGATGCGGTATCCAGACTGGTTCCCGGTGTTTTAGGACATCAGGATTCAGCGACGGAAGATTCCTTTTGTGATGGGCTGCTAGATTGTCCTCACTTCACCCGACCGGAAGAACTTGACGAAATGTCCGTGCCTGATGTGTTGCTTAGCGGTAACCACGAGGCTATCAGACGCTGGCGTCTGAAACAGCAACTGGGACGAACCTGGAAACGGCGCCCGGACCTGCTGGATGACCTTAGGTTAGATAAAGAGCAGCAAACATTGTTAAACGAATTTATCCGTGAGACCGAAGCGTCTCAGGGTTAGTATTTAGGAGCGAGCGATGAGCAGCAAAAACTCTATCATTCAGCAGATCGAAGCTGAACAGATGAATAAAGAAATACCAGAATTTGCACCGGGTGACACCGTTATTGTTCAGGTAAAAGTAGTCGAAGGCGAGCGTAAGCGTTTGCAGGCGTTCGAAGGCGTTGTGATTGGTAAGCGTAACCGTGGCGTTAATTCTGCGTTCACTGTACGTAAAATCTCTCACGGTGTTGGTGTTGAGCGTACTTTCCAAACTTTCGCGTCTACTGTAGACAGTGTTGAAGTTAAGCGTCGCGGTGACGTGCGCCAGGCTAAGCTGTACTACTTGCGTGAGCGTAGTGGTAAGTCTGCACGTATTAAAGAGAAGCTGGCTAAGTAATTATTTAGCCCACTTTGAGTATAAAAGGCGACTTCGGTCGCCTTTTTTATTGTCTGAAATTCGCATGAAAATTAATCCCGCACTAGAATAAATGAAATATTGTTGGGCCTGTTTAGTTTTCGTTGCTGTCAGGGTACTGTAGTTAAAACTTGATAGGTTGTGGATGGGGGCTATGAAGAGATTTTTGGTCGGTATATGCTCTCTGTTTTTTCTGCTAGGCGCCGGTACAAAAGCAGTAAGCGCGGACGGCGACAAAAAAATTGTCGACAAACGAGATGCTCAGGGCCGTACTGCGGATGAAGAAGCGCGCCGCCAAGCTACCCGGGAAGCGATTCGACGGGCGGTGAGGGGCGGGCAGGTAGCTCCGAAAACTGTGCATGAAAAAACCTATCAGTCGATCCGTCATGAGCAGATCGGGCAATATATTGGCAGCTGGGTAAAGTTGGAAACCTATTATGGGCGCAAAGTGGAGGGCACGCTTAAGCGAGTAAAGGGTGATATTATCTATGTTGATGAGCATGTAGCTCAGGGTAGTGCTAGCTATCCTATCAATAAAACAAAGATTTCCGGGCTGAAAGTATTAAAGTAATACGGCTCCTTTGATGGATACCCTCTGAGTGAATAGCGAAATTCAAACCGATGCCCGGGTAACTGCGGAGCATCCATCTCCTCGTGATGCTGAGCTAATTGAACAATTTTTGGATGCACTCTGGCTTGAAAAGGGGTTAAGTAAAAATACCCTCGGTTCATATCGCCGGGATCTTTCTATCTACGCTTGCTGGCTAAACAGTCAAAAGCAATTCTTGCTTGAATCCAGTCGAACCAATCTTCTCAGCTACCTCAATTGGCGCGTACGTCAGCGAATGAAAGCCAGTTCCACGGCGAGATTGCTCTCTTGTCTGCGCGGTTTTTTTCGTTACCTGTTAAGGGAGGGGGTGCTGAGTGAAGACCCTACCTTGCAGGTTGAAAGCCCGAAACGTGGACGACCACTGCCCAAGAGTCTCAGTGAGGCTGATGTTGAAGCCCTGCTGAATGCGCCGGACGTGGATGATATTCTTGGTTTTCGGGATAGAGCGATGCTGGAAATGCTGTATGCATCAGGCTTGCGGGTGAGTGAGTTGGTGGGGCTGCAGTTGTCACAGATTAATCTGCGACAGGGGGTTCTCAGAGTCGTGGGTAAGGGGGATAAAGAGCGGTTGGTGCCTTTGGGTGATGAGGCGGCAAGCTGGTTATTACGTTACCTGAAAGAGGCGCGCCCCGGGCTGATTGATAACTCAGAGAATGAGGTTGTCTTTCCTAGTCGTCGTGGAGGGCAGATGACTCGCCAGACCTTTTGGTATCGGATTAAGCGCCATGGTCTAACTGCTGGGATCGATCAACTGCCTTCACCTCATGTGTTGCGTCACGCTTTCGCCACGCATCTTCTAAATCATGGTGCGGACTTACGGGTTGTACAGTTGCTGCTAGGGCATAGTGATCTTTCCACGACCCAGATCTATACGCATGTAGCCAAGCATCGTTTACAATCACTGCATCGCCAGCATCATCCGCGGGGCTG
>JAGPUU010000284.1 GCA_018067325.1 Amphritea sp. | reverse complement strand
TCTATGTATAACATGTGCCAGCCGGTATTTGATGCTATGTGTAACCAAGGCTTCGGCCGCATTGTTAATATCTCATCTCTGAACGGAGAACAGGGTCAGTTTGGGCAGGCTAACTACTCGGCCGCCAAAGCGGGTATATATGGTTTTACCAAGGCGATCGCAAAAGAAGGCGCGCGCAAAGGAGTGACGGTAAACGCAGTATCACCAGGCTTTATCGACACCCCGATGGTCCGTCAGGTACCTGAAAATGTATTAGAATCAATTGTTGCCGGAATTCCAGTTGGCCGCCTGGGGCTCCCTGAGGAAATTTCACGAGCAGTGGCATTCCTGACCGCTGACGATGCCGGCTATATCACGGGGACTAACCTGTCGGTTAACGGCGGCGAGTATATGAGTTAAATACAGGGTTCTGAATTAAGAGAGTTCCACCCCTGAGTAGGGCTGCTACAATTCGGCTATGGTATCACCCGATAAGCACCTTACTCTGGATCTGCGCAGCTACAGCGCTGAGACTAACAGCCACCAGCATGACTATCATCAGCTGGTGTTGCCTGTTTCCGGTTTACTCGACATGACCGTCGGCCAAAGCTCCGGCAAGGTTTCCTCGCAACATGCAGCGGTTGTCGCGGCAGGAGAGGCCCATGGCTTTGCCGGATCCGCTGATAACTGTTTTGTGGTAGCAGATATTCCCAATGCCCTTGCCCCTGAACTGGAACGATTGCCCGCCTTCATCAGCCTCACTCCGGCGCTGATTCAATATGTCTGCTTCCTTCACCAACAACTGCAGCAAAGTAATTCAACCAGTAGCCAGCGTCAGATGCTGTTACTACTGATACAGCTGTTACATGAACAGCAGGATGAACCGCTCAACCTTGACCGGCGTATTACGACAGCACGCAGCTATCTGGATAAACATTACTGTGAGTCGGTAAGTCTGTCGCATCTGGCAGGTATTGCCAGCCTCAGCCCACGCCAGTTAAGCGAACTGTTTCGTAAGCAATTGGGTATGACGCCGCAGCAATACCTAATCGAGAAACGCATGCAGCAAGCCTGGCAGCTATTGGAAATAGGTCAGTTAAGCATCCAACAGGTCGCAGAGACGGTCGGTTACGCTAGCCTGGCAGCTTTCAGCGATCGGTTTCGCAAACATTTTGATAGACCACCTAGCTTCTTTCGCCGTTCCGGCAAATAATTCCGCTAGCACGACAAAGACCTCCGGGGTGCCTCGCCTTATGCTGACATGATAATTTGTCGGGATAATATGAATGTTAACAACAACACTGAGGGCCACATTGATTGGCTCAGTTTCCATCTTTCTCTGGGGCACTCTGGCTCTACTGACTCGCCTGACTGAGGGCCGGATTCCTCCGTTCCAGCTGATGGCAATGACGTTCGCTCTGGCTTTTCTACTGATGAACCTGAATTGGTGGCGCCAGGGACACTTAGGGCTGAGGTATCTACGTCAACCAAAGCTGGTCTGGATGTTAGGTATAGGAGGCTATTTCGGCTATCACTTCTGTTATTTCCTCGCGATGACCAAAGCCCCGGTAATCACCGTTAGTCTGTTGGCTTATCTGTGGCCACTGCTGATTGTTCTGCTAGCGGGCTTATTACCGGGCGAAACAATACTTAAACGGCATATAATCGGTGCAATCATCGCACTTTATGGATGCTGGCTGCTCATCGGCCAGGGAAGTGACGGGTTTAATCAGCAATACCTCAGCGGTTATTTACTGGCGTTAACCTGCGCCTTAATTTGGTCAGGCTATTCAGTTCTGAGTCGCCTGGTGAAACAGGTATCCACCGATGCTGCTGGATGGTTTTGCGGCGCCACCGCACTACTGGCATTGTGTTGTCACTGGCTGTGGGAAACAACAGTCTGGCCAGCATCAGCCGGTCAGTGGTTTGGAGTGATTGGCTTAGGCATTGGCCCGGTGGGTATCGCCTTCTTTACCTGGGACTATGGGGTTAAACACGGCAACCTGCAGCTGCTCGGAGTGCTGGCCTACTCAGCACCGCTGATTTCAGCTCTGCTGTTAGTCATTTCAGGAGTAACCGAAGCTAACTTAACACTGGGCCTTGCCTGTCTGGCAATTGTGTTAGGGTCAACCATTGCAGGGTACAAGAAACGTAAAAAGCTCACTACGACCATTGACATCATAAACCCTGAATCCCGCTACTGATTCTATCCTCTTCGCCTTCTTTTTTTTCCAGCAAAGCCTGCCGGGTAATCTGCCAGGCGGAAGAGAGGAATAGCGCAGCCATTATCAATGCCGTAACTAGGTCCGGCCAAGGAGTCTCTGAATACCAAACACCCGATGCGGCGATCAGGACGATAATATTACCAATCGCATCGTTACGACTGCAGAGCCAAACCGAGCGGATATTGGCATCACCATTTTTATAACGCATCAATAGCAATACACAAATCATATTAGCTACAAAAGCAGCGATAGCCACACCACCCATAGTCATCGCATCCGGGGCATTCATAACAAAAACCCTGTAAATAGTAGAGCCCGTTACCCATATCGCCATAAGTAACAAACTTAGCCCCTTAAACAATGCAGCATTACTACGTACAGAAACAGCCTTGCCTATTACCCAGAGACTGATGCTATAGCTTATTGTATCGCCGAGAAAATCCAGCGCATCCGCTTGTAGAGCCTGTGATTGGGCAGCAATGCCCGCCACAATTTCGACACCGAACATAACCCCATTAATGGCAATAATCAGCCAGAGAATTCGTAAATACAGCGGATCCAGACCTGTAAATGTAGTATTTCCACAGCAGTGAGACATGGCTTAACCCTCTTTCATATATTTGTCAGTACAAAAACTATAAAGTCTCTAGTAACTAGAGCTTCAAGGTTTATTTGCATATGAAAGAAAAAAGTTACGGCATTGGCCAACTGTCAAAACTAACCGACTGTAAAATCCCCACTATTAGATGGTATGAAGAACGAGGGTTATTACCTGTTGCCAGCCGCAATGCAGGAAATCAACGCCGCTATAATCAACAGCATCTGACATTGTTGCGCTTTATCCGTCATGCCCGCCAGCTTGGATTTGATCTACCCGCCATTGAGCAGCTGCAAAAGCTATGTAGTTGCTGCCTGGATGATCACCTGCAAGCGGATCAGATCGCCAAACAACATTTAGCTGATGTTCAGCAGAAAATTGCACAGTTACAAGCGATGGAAACCGAGTTAAATCGAATGATAGATAATTGTAGCTATGAGGATGAACACCAATGCCAAGTACTGGAAGTCCTGGCAAATCATAAACTATGCAGCAGTGGTCATGTAGTTTAATGTGCGATACGAGGAGTCTGCGGGCTACCTGCACTATCCTGTGCAGCCGCACTGACCCACTCTGCAGCAGTCATCACCCGCTGTAGCATATGTTCAAAGGAGTAACGCTGCCCCGGCGGTAGTGACAACGTCATCCCTTCTCCATCAGCGGGCAGCATAATAATTTTGACAATCTTACCTTCAGTTTTAATATCAATCCGCTGTACCAGAATTCCCTCTTCGCCCAAGGGGTAGTGACTGGCATCTTCCTGATAGGGCGTCGAAAAATCCGCCTGCTGAACGGCCCCTTGTTTCTCCAAATCGCCCAGGCTTTGCTGTTGCTCCGATTGCAGATGGCTGGCGTTATTTTCCGTCGGAAAAGTATGTTCGCCGAACAATGTATGGATACGCAGGGCTAATCGACGCGTCCACCAGGCCCGATATTCTTTTCCACCTTCACTGGCACGTATCAGGATACGGTCTTGCGCTGCATCATAATTCAGATTGATCTGATTCTGAGATGCCTCACTCTGGGGCGCTTGATTATGCGAAGCTTCTTCTTTCATCTGCTTTCCTAAAGTGTTGCCCTGTGTCCTGAAATTGAAGCAATTTCAGCGACCATATCAGGAATATTGCTAAGACAGGTTACATCCCGGTCCGCTGTTTCAGCTTCCGGCCAGACAGCCTCTGTAAGATTAACCCAAATTGTCCAAAGCCCCACATGCTTGGCTCCCAGAATATCATGGTGAGGATTATCACCGATATGAATCACCTGCTCGGGTCGCAGTTGATTGCTATGTAACATCTGCTCAAACATCAGAGGATGGGGTTTCTCTTTGCCAACACCGTCAGCATTTAGAGAAAAATCAAACAGGTCTCCCAGACCCACCCGGTTTACATCGGCATTACCATTACTCAGCGCACCGATGAGATAACCCGACTGTCTCAGTTTCTCCAGTACACCCCGTGCATGCTCAAACAGCTCTACCTGATTACGGGCTTCGATAAACACTTCAAATGCCTGTTGAGACAGTGCAACCGCCTGCTCCTGTGGATAACCCGCCTTCAGCAGACCGATCTCCAGCTGTTTTAAGCGAATCAGGGTGACACTGTGGCCTATATCGGGACTCTGCTGCAGCGCTTGCTGCTTCAGAACCTCAAAATCTCGCAATTTATAGCACTTGACGAACAGTTCAGCATTCTCACTAAGCCACTGATAAAGTGTCTTATTTGCAGCGATTATGACTGGATTAACCGCCCAAAGGGTGTCATCCAGATCGAAAGTTATACATTTAATCATCGTCTTTCCCAGACTTATTGTCAGATTGTCGGTGCGCGCGGGGGTGAGCTTTATCGTAAACATCCATCAGATGTCTGAAATCAAGGTGAGTATAGATCTGGGTAGTGGATATATCAGCATGTCCTAACAATTCCTGCACCGCACGCAGATCTCCACTGGATTCCAGCATATGGCTGGCGAAAGAGTGCCGCAATCGATGCGGATAGACCTTGCCTTGAGTATGCTGCATCTTAGCCCGGCGGTCGATCCGAAGCTGAACACTGCGAGTACTGATCCGACTACCCCGTTGACTGACAAACAGTGCTATTTCTTCAGGCTTTGTCATGTTATCGCGCAGATCAAGCCAACGATCCAGCGCCTGCATCGCCTTTCTGCCAATCGGCAACACCCGCTCTTTAGATCCCTTTCCTACCACTCTCAGAGTTGCCTCCTGCCAGTCAATACTGTGCAGATCAAGGCTAACCAGCTCGGATAAGCGCAGTCCGGATGAGTAAATCAGTTCCAGAATGGCTTGATCGCGGCACTCCAGCGGATCGTTTTTAGTACTCTCGTCGATATCGAGTAACTGATTAAGCTGATCAACATCCAGTGTCTGAGGTAACCTGCGAGGGCTTTTGGGTGCTTGAATACCCAGAGCGGGATTTTGTTGCACCAGCCCTTCACGGTGAAGGTATTTATAAAAGCTGCGGATAGCCGATAAAAGGCGCTGGATACTTTTGCCGCCCAGTCCTTCACGATGAACCCAGGCAACAAAGTTGCGAATATGTTTCGTTTCTATCTGAGCCCAATCGACACATCCACTCGGAAACAGCGTGCTGTGTTGCAGATACTCCTGCAAACGGGTCAGATCACGGCGATAGTTGTTCAGGGTATTGCCGGAGAGCTGACGCTCGCTGACAAGATAGGTATAAAACCCATCCAGTGCAGCATCGCCAGCGTTCATAAAATCAGGCCTTTCGATCCTGTAGCAGGGGAGAAACCACCCGGCTCAGCGCCTGCCCGATATAATCGAGAAACAGGGTTCCCTGATTACTTTGGAAGTAGGACGCATCAAAGCTACCGATTGCCAGCAACCCCAGAGTTTCACCCTTCACTATAGGTACAGCGGCAGCAGATTTCACTTTGAAGGCCTGTTCCTGAAACAGAAACTGATTCTGCAATTCAGTCAGGTTACCGCAACGGGTCTGTGACAGATCCACCAGTCCATCGATAGCTTCGGCATCTTCTCGTAACAGTACTCGCAGATTATTCTGCGCTTCAGACTGCTCACCGAAGAGTACTAACGCGGTGGTATCACTGTTGAAATCCTGACAAAGGCTCTCATCAATTGCGACAGCTACATCATCCAGAGTATCGGCATCCAGCAGCGCCAGAATCATTTTCTTAGTTTTACTGAACTGAATATCGTTTTCCCGGGCCACGCCGATCATATCACCGAGATAATCGTGTAACTCGCGATTCTTCTGGCGCAGCAGGCTCGTCTGTCGCTCCACTAGCGAAACGGTATTGCCTCGCTGATGAGGAACATAAAGTTTCTCCAGCAAATACTCATTGCCAGTGAAAAAATCCGGATTCTGGGTTAAATACTCAGCAACCTGCTCGGCGCTAATCTCTTGAGAGATCGTACTTACAGGCTTAGCCTCTGTTGGCTTATTTTCGCTCATAGGAAGATTTGTCCTTCATACACTGTAGTTGCAGGCCCTGTCATTATCAGTGGTTCCCCTTCGCCGGCCCACTCAACCAACAGTGTGCCACCGGGCAGGTGCACTGTCACTTTTTGATCTAACAGGCCACGTAAACGACCTGCAACAACCGCAGCACAGGCACCGGTTCCACAGGCTTTGGTTTCACCGGCACCGCGTTCAAAAACGCGCAAACGGATCTCAGCACCACTGATCACTTCCATAAAGCCGATATTCGCTTTAGCCGGGAACTTAGGGTCGCATTCCAGTGCGGGCCCCCAAGTCTCAACTGGAGCTGTACTAACCGCATCGACCACCAGCACACCGTGAGGGTTGCCCATCGAGACCGCACTGATCTGGATTGATTGCCCATCCACATCAATAGGATAGGTCGCCGCCTGCTGATCCGCACTGAAAGGAATTTTCTGGGGTTCCAGTATCGGCACTCCCATATCCACAATCACCTGCTTATCGGCAGTTATCGTTAGGTAGATAGGCCCTTGCTGGGTCTCTACTGCAACCGTTTCTTTAGCGGTAAGTCGCTTATCCCGGACGAACTTGGCAAAACAGCGGGCACCATTGCCACAATGCTCGACTTCAGTACCATCAGAATTAAATATCCGATAGCGGAAATCCATCTCAGGATTAGTGGGTGGCTCAACAATCAGCATCTGATCAAAACCGACACCTAGGTTTCGGTCCGCCAGACGCGCAACCATCGCGGAATTAACCTTAACTTTTTGTGTCACGGTATCCAGCACTAAAAAATCATTGCCAAGACCGTGCATTTTTGTAAATCGAACTAACATAGTTTTCTCTTTAGGCGCACTGTTCGGACAGTGCTTTGCCTTTTCTGTCGGGCTTATTAACGGGCCCCATTAACAGGTCCTTTCAATAGCCCTTGTTACAACTAAGACCATCAACCCGGTAAAACAGTTTCACCCCGTAGCTGGTCTACAACGGTTTCGCGCTTACGAATCAGGTGTATCTGATTGTCATCGACCATTACTTCTGCAGCCCGGTTACGGGTATTGTAATTTGAACTCATGCCAAAACCATAGGCGCCGGCAGAACAAACCGCTAACAGATCACCCGGCTCAATATTCAACTCCCGGTCTTTCCCGAGGAAATCACCGGACTCACAGACCGGGCCTACCAGATCAAAGCTCCGCGCGTCGCCTTCCTCACGAATCTCTACCGGAATAATCTCCATATAAGCGCTATACAGTGCCGGGCGAATAAGGTCATTCATAGCGCCATCAATAATGGCAAAGTTCTTATGTTCATTACACTTAAGAAACTCGACCTTAGTAATCATAATACCCGCATTAGCAGCGATAGATCGTCCCGGTTCAAAGATCAGCTTCAGTGGCCGATCTCCGAGCTTATCAAGCACTGCGGCGATATACTCCTGAGGTGTAGGAGGCACTTCGTCGGTATAGCAAACCCCCAGGCCACCGCCCAGATCCAGATGCTTAATCGTAATGCCTTGTTCTGCCAGAGTATCGATCAGCAATAATAACCGGTCCAGCGCATCCAGGAACGGCTCAACCTCAGTCAGCTGAGAACCGATATGGCAATCCACACCTTGTACTTCAAGATGGCTCAGGCTGTGGGCATAACGGTAGACACGTGCCGCCTCTTCGATAGCCACGCCGAACTTATTATCTTTCAA
>JAGPUU010000257.1 GCA_018067325.1 Amphritea sp. | reverse complement strand
TGATGGAGCGCCAGCGAAGCAAAGTTTGGGTTAATAAGGTTTACCAAACGCTTAGCGGTTTGATTGGCCATTTTTAATCAGAAGGAATCTCTGGAACGACGTTTATTCAGAGACTCCTTCACTCTTCTAGGCCGTTTTTTTGAGAAGTCGATATGACGAAATCTGAATTCAATAGTGCATCCGTTGAAACAGGCTCTCCCTGTATTCGTAACTGTTGTTTAGATGAGAACGATATCTGTATGGGCTGTCACCGATCACTTGAAGAGATTCTCATCTGGCATAAAGCGACAGATAATAAAAAAAATGAGATTCTGGCTTTGTGCCAGCGCCGTCAACAGCAACGCTACCTCCCTTGATCGAGCATAAAAAACCTGTTCATCCTCACTTCCACATTACAGTGTTTTTCACTCTCAAATATTCCAGATTAAGCCTATCTCTGGTGTCACCCCAATGATTCCACTTTTTTAAGAAGATCAGCGTATCTCAGACTTTCGCAACATCCAAAGCCACTCAACTGCCGTACTTTGTTACGAGCAAACAAAGGCACACTGATACCCGCCAGAAAGCGACACTGGGTATCAATCGAAATAGTCTCTGAATGCTTCGCGGCGAGGTGCTGTCGCAACCCAGAGAGATCACTCTGGAGTTGCTCATCGGAAGGCCAGCTGGGTGATACTGAGTATTCCAGACGTGCTGACAAGCCTCTGCACGAGGAACAGTGCCCGCAGTTCTCAGCACTTTCGTGGTCATCAAAGTAGATCGAGAGGTTACGACTCAAACAGCTATCCAGCTCAAAGAAACTGATCAGCGCAGCGATGCGCTTTATCTCTTTTTCTTCTTTATCCGCAAAATATTCATATAGCCTTTGTCCCAGTTCAGGATCAGCTAACGCTGCCAGATTTATCTGAAATACCTCAGTGATTTTCTTTGTTTCAAGCTCGATCAGACGCTGCTCTTGCAAATAGTCCAGCGCTGAAACAACCCGTTTTCGGTCACAGCTGTAAGCCCTGAACAAAGCCTCGAATTCCAGGGTTCCCCAGACTCGTTTAAACTGAGTATTAGCAAAAACTGAAGATAGAAACTCTTTTCGCTCGCCATTAAAGCCTTCCAGTATCTGGCTCGCAGGCTGTAACAATTTATATTTAAAATCGGCAAAATAGGCGTACAACGGCTGCAGAACACCTAACAACTCCAGTTGCACAAGCAAGGTTTTCATCGGTAACTGACGGATATTACTGGCCGTAGACAGCCCATGTAGCTGTAATTCCCACTGACTGTTCTGACACTCATTGCGGATATTATCCAGAACATACTCGATGCCACTGAGTTCGGGAGTATCTCCATAGATAAAATTTTCGACCGTATTCAAACCATCCAGATTAGCCAGCGTGATGCAGTTAGATGGCAATCCGTCCCGCCCCGCCCGACCGATCTCCTGACTGTAGTTTTCAATCGATTTAGGCAGGTCATAATGTATAACGAAGCGGATATTACTTTTATCAATCCCCATACCAAAGGCGATGGTCGCCACCACAACATTAATGCGACCGGACATAAAATCAGACTGGATCTTTTGACGTTTCTGATCTTCAAAACCCGCATGATAGGCGCTAGCGTTAATCCCCTGCTGAACCAGAAATCCTGCAACCTGCTCAGCGCTGTGTTGCAAAGTCACATAGACGATACCCGGCCCCTGCTGTTCCCTAATCGATTGAAGCAGCTGATTGTTTTTGCCCGCACTGGAGACCGGCAGTACCGTCAGGTCTAGATTTGGACGATAGAAACCTGTCTGAACAATATGCTCTTCACTAATATCAAACTTTTGCGCCATATCCAGCTTTACTTGCCGGGTTGCGGTGGCCGTTAACAACAACACCAAAGGGATATTAAGCGCTTCTCTATACGCAGGTAGTTTAAGGTAGTCTGGTCGAAAGTTATGACCCCACTCAGAGATACAGTGGGCTTCATCCACTACCAGCATTGATACCGGAACCGACTGAATAAACTGTCGGAAACGCTCATTCTTAAACCGCTCCACCGATACCATAAGAATTTTCGTTGTACCGTTACGAATATCACTCATCACCTTACGGTTTTGGTCCGGTGTCAGCGTTGAATCAATACTGGCAGCAGGAATGCCCTTTTGGGCCAGAAACTCCAACTGATCTTTCATCAGCGCCAACAGAGGTGATACCACCAGCGTAAGATGCGGAAGCTGTGTTGCGGTTAACTGATAACAGAGTGATTTACCGGAGCCGGTAGGAAAGATTGCTAGCGAAGAATTGCCATCCAATAACTGACAGACCGTCTGCTCCTGCCCCTGACGGAACTGATCGAATCCAAAAAACATCTTAAGCGGAGTATAAAGATCAGCGATCATGTCTTAGTCCTTATAAATAAGTCCGTTTAGATCGGACTTTGCTAAATCCAAATCAGAGGCCGATCAGTATACCCCAACACCGCCTCCCTTATTGAGTTCGACTAATACGCTTATGCATTCTGCGGCTGAGTATCCAAGTTGTCAGCATCACCACTGGCACCATTACTGCGATTGTTCGTTCTGAACTAAAATGCAGCCCGAAAGTATGAGCGGCATCAAACAGATAATGCATCAAACCCATAACATAATAGGTGATCACCACCACAGAGAGTCCTTCAACTGTCTGTTGCAGCCTGAATTGCATCTGCGCCCGACGGTCCATTGATTTCAGCAAAGTCTGATTCTGGGCCTCGATGGCCATATCGATTCGGGTACGCAGAAAATCACTGGCCCTATCAACCCGACTAGCCAGATCATCCAGGCGACGCTTAGCAGCCTCGACAGTACGCAATGCCGGAGATAATCGCCGGTCTACAAATGCTGACAGGGTTTGCAAACCATTAATTTCATTTTCTTCCAACTCACCAAGACGGCTCTGTACCATCTGGTAGTATGCCTGTCCGGCATCGAACCGATAGCGGGAACGCGCTATTAATTCAGCGATAGCAGCGGCCAGATCAGAAAGTTCAGCCAACTGACGCTGTTCCTCGTCCACTATTCGCTCGCCACTAATCTGTCTTACCAACCTTGCAAGTTGGGCCTCCATCTTACTGACTTGCATACTCACTTGCTGGGCTTCCGGAAACGCCAGCAACATCATATTACGATACCCTTCAAGCTCCAGAAGTGCCCGCAGTACACGGCCGGTCTGGCACTCATTAAGACTGCTGTTCAGCAACAGAATTCGGTTAAAACCATCCCGATGAAGCCGGAGCGCACTCCAAATAGTTGCCGCGCCATTACGTAACTCTGAGCCGATCAGACGCTGGCCTTCAAAATACTGCCGCAATGCTTCTTTATCCGGAGTTTTCTTATCGGGAATCTGTATAGAGGCACCGTTATCTAGCACCTCAACATGCAGTGCAGAGATAACCTCACCGGGAATTAGCTGCAGCCAGTCAGTCGGAATCAGCGAGACCGGAGGGTGTTCAAATGGCTTACTATCCTCACCATAAATAGTAAAACTGTAGGTACTGAATTCAGTATGCCGCTCCCAACGCACTTCAAATTCACCAAAACTCTGATAAAAACAGGTATCGCCGAGCTTTGGCGGATTAATACTGTAACGGTCGCACAGGGCCTGCAGGTGTTTCTGTTCTGACTCGTATGAGCTTTTATCGCCGTGAAGGAAAGAGATGTGTGAAATCCGTAACGGGGTCTCTGCCACCGTAAAGGGACGAGTGTGTAGATCATTATAGTTTTCACTAAATCGCTGATGCTTAACCAACTGGCTATAGTGTCCGGAAACAACCTCCGTTATGGGTAAAGCAGTATCAAAGGTCATATCAGCGCCCTTAGTTTTAATTGGCAGGTATCATAGAGAAAAAAAGAGGGAGACATAAGTCCCCCTCAAAAGATCCATTCTGATCACTGCTTAACGATCAAGCGG
>JAGPUU010000255.1 GCA_018067325.1 Amphritea sp. | reverse complement strand
TTCTGCTCCCACTGTGCCGCCTGAAACCGGTGCATCAAGATAATTGATGCCCAATGCCTGGAATTTACGGTAATGCTGCTTGGCCAGCTCAGGCGGAATTGAACTCATATCAATAACGGTACTGCCAGGCTTGAAAGTCAGGTCTGCTTGGGGCGCAAATAAAACCTGATCTACGATGGGGCCGTTTTCAAGCATGATAATAGTGATGTCAGCGTTGGCGACGGCATCCCGAGGGCTGCTTTTAACAATCGCACCAAGATCAATCAACGCTTCTGCTTTACTTTGGGTACGATTCCAAAGCGTAAGGCTGTATCCCGCTTTCAGAAGGTTTATGGCCATTGGGCGTCCCATCAGGCCGATTCCAAGGAAAGTAATCTTCATCTGGAGAAGCTCTCTTACAAACAGTTAGTTGGTTTAGGTAAGCCTGCGATCTTACTGGCTAGTTTGGCGGGGCTGCCGGGAAACAAGGACATCAGATAGATGCTTTTTCCTTTATCAGGACCCAGTTCAGCCGCTACGGCTTTAACCAGAGGACGCATCGCCGGTGACATCTCAAATGTCTGATAAAACTGTCGTAGGACAGTCAGAATTTCCCAATGGGCTTCCGTCAGCTGAACACCTTCCTGCAGGGCTAACTGTTCAGCCGCTTCGGGGGTCCAGTCATCAAGGTTTCGTAGAAATCCCTCAGGATCAACAGGGACAGGCTGATCGTTTATCAAAATTTCGGCCATGCTAAAACCAACTCACGACTTTGTTATATCGACAGCTTAGCTCGACAAATCCGTCGTAATCTATACTGCGAAAATCGGGATTGAGATCATTCAGTCCCCGTGCGGAGCTGTCTTCGCCTAGCAGGTAACACTGAATTGACGCCGGGAGCCGGGTAAATAATTCTGCGTAGCCTGGCATGGCCGCGTAAACGCCATTTTCGATCAACAGCAGGGCATCGCCATCGGAGAGTGACGCTAAACAATTGTTGAGTGCGCTACTTTCCGTCGGTGTTTTGTTAATAGTATGCAGGGTCATATTCAGAAACTCAGGACTTGGTCGTGCTGTTTGATCAGGGTAGCAATACCACTCCGGTCAAGCAGATTAATATTCAGCTCTATATCTTCAGCACGCAAGCCTCGCTGTTGTAGGGCTTCGCTACAAACATGCAGCTGATCGATATCGTACATCTCCAGCATAGCTAGATTGGCTGACAGGTTTTTCTGTCCGATACCGGCAGGATTCTGTGCGGGTAATAACTGAAGCACAGCGTCGTCCATAAATAACAGGCTCAAGGGCTGCTCAAATACAGAGATAGTAAGGGCTACATCGAGAGCGTCACGGGCAGCGCTGCAACCGTAGGGTGCTTTACGATTAATGATCAGGAATGACTTTTTTGTATCGCTCATTATCAGGCCCCAAAAGTTACAACACGATCAGAAACGATACCCGCTTCCACCAACTGCCCAAGCCCGGATAGTACGAAGGGGAGAGTAAGATTGTGGCTGCTCTTTTCATAACGCCCAGCTTCGTTTTCATCAAGTACGCCGCGTCTGACCGCTGCTGCGATACAAACAACTATATCCAGCTTATGTTGCTCAGCCAGTTGCGCCCATTCACTCGGGATGTTGGTTTCATCCTGAGGAGGCACAGCCAGTTCTGATGCATTATGAACGCCATCGGCGTAAAAAAAGATTCGATGTATCTGATGCTCAAGTTTCAACAGGCTTTTGCAGTAACGCAGGGCGCTGTCTGCTGCCTGAGAGCTATAGGGTGCACCGGTAACGACAATTGAAAAAATCATAGTATCTTGTTTTCAGTTAACTAAAAAAGCCCTGCAATCTTATCAGGATTGCAGGGCTTTGTGTGGTGTTTCAGTGTATGAAGTGCTTAGGTCAAGCTTTCATCTCTACCTTTCTTAAAACAGGCATATTCAAAGGCTTAGTCGTCGTTAAGGAAACCAACCAGGCTAAGCAGATGGATGAACAGGTTGAATATGCTGGTGTAGAGACTGACGGTCGCCATGATGTAGTTGGTGTAAGTACCATTGACGATATTGCTGGTGTCATAAACGATGAAACCTGCCATCAGTAATACAACTGCCGCAGAGAAAGCCAGATGCAATGCTGGAATATGAACACCAAAGAATGGCAGGGCGAACAATGCCACCATGGAGATCATTACGACCATCATGCCAGCGGCCAGGAATCCACCCATGAAGCTGAAGTCTTTCTTGCTAGTCAGCACATAAGCTGACAGACCAAGGAAGGTCGCCGCAGTCATGCCCATAGCGGTCATGACTATCTGGCCACCATTAGCCATAGCAAGATAGCTATTAAGAATAGGTCCCAATGCAAAGCCAAACAGTCCGGTAAATGCAAAAACCAATGGCAGCGCAGCGGCACTATTCTGTTTTTTGTTAATGACAAAAGTCAGAATAAAGCCAGCAATTAAAGCGCCAATGGCTATTAGCATAGGCGGGTTAATGATCATGGAAATGCCAGCCGTTACAGCACTGAATACCAGTGTCATCGCTAGCAGCGTGTAGGTGTTGCGAATCACCTTATTGGTCGACAGTACAGATTCCTCTGAACGGACGGTCATTGTATCGATATTACGCATCTTATCCCTCTGAAAATTAAGGCTTTAGGTGCCGTTTAAGTTTAACGGATATCCTATATATATAGGTTTTTATCAAGATTTCAACCATACAGGTATTACGTGTTAATAAGTATGACCCGATATGAATAAGTAGGTTCATAAGATATTAGGGTGATTTATTGATAAGCTTCGCGGCTTGAACAATCCAGATAAGCTATAACGATGTCTCCCATCAACATTCTTTTCGAAGATGAACACTACTTTGCTATTGATAAACCGGCGGGGATGCTGGTTCATCCAAGCCCAATAGAGCGTAGGGCGGCCAATGCGATCGCTTTAATTCGAGAGCAGATGGGCATCAAAGCCTACACCGTTCATCGGCTGGACCGTCCGACATCGGGAGTACTGATCTTTGCCAAATCTTCTGAAGCGGCAAAGAAGCTTAACCTTTGCTTTGCTGAGCGACGAGTGCAGAAAACCTATCTCTGTGTGTGTCGTGGCTATACCGAGGAAGCGGGGGTAATTGATCATCCCCTGAAAGAGATTCTCGATAAGGTTGCCGACAAACATGCCGATCCGGATAAGCCCGCTAAAGAGGCCGTCAGTGAATATAGACGACTGGGGACAGTTGAGCTGCCTATTCCTGTGGGGAAATACCCTGCAGCTCGTTATTCGCTGATCGAGGTTAAGCCAAAAACAGGGCGTAAGCATCAGATTCGTCGCCACCTTAAACATCTTTTCCACCCACTGGTTGGCGATACAAACCACGGTGACGGGAAGCATAACACCCTGTTTAGGGAAAACTTTGGTTTAGAGCGTTTACTCTTGATGGCCACTAAACTGGAGTTCATTCATCCGTTTTCAGGTCAGCCCATTGTTATTGAGGCCCCGGTCACTCCATGGGTTGATAAGCTGTTTGCTGGATTTGGTTGGCAGGGGCTTTATCCCGCACCAACATCCGAAAACTTGCAGGATAGCGAATTACCGTCAAACTGAATGTGAAGAGTCCTTACTGCTACTAAAGGAAAGGCTATGGCTGTAATCTCGTGCAGACGCTGTCTATTAATCCTGATCATGCTATTTCAGTCATTGAGTGTTTTGGCTGAGCATAAGATGATGGTGCTGGAACAAGGCGTACAAATACCTCAGCCTGACTGGTTTAAAGAGAGTTTTCTGGATCTGGGCGAGGATATTGAAGAGGCTGCAGATGCGCAACGCAATCTGGTGCTTTATTTTCATCAGGCAGGCTGCCCCTATTGCTACAACCTTATTACTCAGGTTTTCCGTGACCCTGTCGTTAATGCAAGAATGCAGCAGAGTTATGATCTGATAGCGCTAGACCTTTGGGGTGACCGAAGCATAACGCTGCCCGATGGTAGCGAGCTGACTGAGAAAGAGTTTGCAGTAAAATTGCGGGTTCAATATACCCCAACGCTAATTTTTCTGAATGCTGATGGCTCCCCGCAATTGAGAATTGATGGCTATCGGCCAGTTGATACCTTCTTAAAACAGCTGGACCAGTTACAAGCGAAGGCTCTGCCTCTAGCTTCTCCAGCTGATGAGATAGGGGCGAAGACACTGGATATCCCTATAGGGAAGCCCGTAGCTATACAGTTTGTCAGTGATGACTGTGATCATTGTCTGGAATTCGACGTCGATATTCTTGAGCGGTCTGATACTCAGCAATTACTTATTAATTTTACATATATAACTATCGATCTCGGGAGCAATCCGCAGATCACTCTACCTGATGGAACCCGCCTGTCCGCAAAGCAATGGGCGTCCAAGTTAGGTTTATCCTATTTTCCTTCCTGGTTGCTGCTTGATGCACAAGGCATAGAGCAGCTTCGCATTGTTGCTTATGTTCGTGCTTTCCATTTCAA
>JAGPUU010000244.1 GCA_018067325.1 Amphritea sp. | reverse complement strand
ACCGCGTATGGGCAGGTTGATAAAGCGGTGGATGCCATTAGAAGTGGTGCCGTGGACTATCTGATGAAGCCTTTCGCGCCGGAAGCGCTTATTGAGGTGATCAGGCGCTATACCGGTACCCAGATAAATGAACAGAGTAACCTGCAGCCGATTGCAGAAGAAACCAGTAGTAAGCAGTTGCTTCAGGTAGCGAGGCGTGTCGCAGAAACTGATTCGACGGTACTGATAACCGGCGAAAGTGGTACCGGTAAAGAGGTGTTGGCACAGTACATCCATATGCATTCCCCCCGAGCAGATAAGCCCTTTGTGGCAATCAACTGCGCTGCTATTCCTGAAAACATGCTTGAAGCAACCTTGTTTGGTCACGAGAAAGGGGCTTTTACCGGGGCTTATACGAGTAATCCCGGTAAATTCGAGCAGGCCAATGGCGGGACTATTTTGTTGGATGAGATCTCAGAAATGGATCAGGGGTTACAGGCTAAATTGTTGCGGGTTTTGCAGGAACAGCAGGTAGAGCGCGTCGGTGGCCGTAAAATTATCAATCTGGATGTACGGATATTGGCGACGACGAACCGTAAGCTGGAAGAGTATGTGGCGGAAAATAAGTTTCGTGAAGACCTCTATTACCGGCTTAACGTTTTTCCATTGCAATGGTTACCTCTACGAGAGCGGATTGCGGATATTGTGCCCCTGGCCCAGCGTTTGTTAGCTAAGTACTCGCGCAAAATGAACCGTACAGCAGTGTCGATGAGTGACGAGGCCCAGCGTGTTCTTCAGGCGCACCCCTGGCCGGGTAACGTGCGGGAACTGGATAACATTATTCAGCGATCTTTGATTTTACAGCAGGGTGCCTTGATCGGCCCCGGTGATCTTCATATTCAACCCGGTAGTATGCATACCGCTGAAATGGCGGGGCGAATAAATTCTGTCGGTGTGAGTCAGGCGGATAATAGTCAGCTGGGCAATGATATGAAGCAGCATGAGTTTCAGTTAATTGTTGATACCTTGCGGGAAACCGGAGGGAGTAGGAAAGATGCGGCTGATAAATTAGGTATTAGCCCGCGAACTTTACGTTATAAACTGGCAAAAATGCGCGAAGCTGGGATCGACCTGGATGCTGAACTAAAGGGTTGAAATCCTTGTTTTTGGCGATTTTATGCAACTATAGTTGCATAAAATGAAGGGCTTACGACTAATGGCCAGCGCCGGATAGACCAATGTCTAATTATGCAGTAATCCCCCCTTTAGGTATAAAGTTAAGCTCTGATTTTAGAAATTTCAGGGCGAGTGTTTTGTCCTGGAAATTATTAACCTGATTTGTCTCACCGCAATAATAAAAGTATCGGCTGGGCAGGGATAGGGAGAAGTGATCTGAGTTGGATGCAAGTTCTGAATCAGGTTACCGCTACTGCAAGAATAAATAATAAGCTAAGGGCATTGTAAATGAGCGATTCTAAGGTATATCCAGTTAGTGAAGAGCTGGCTGCGTCTGCACATATCAATAATGAGAAATATCAGGCGATGTACGAGCAGTCCATCACTGATCCGGATACGTTCTGGGGCGAAGAGGGCAAGCGGCTGGACTGGTTTAAGCCGTACACTAAAGTAAAAAATACCTCTTTTGACCCGCATAATGTTGATATCCGCTGGTTTGAAGATGGCACGCTGAACGCGTCCTATAACTGTCTTGACCGTCACCTTGAAACCCGTGGCGATCAAGTAGCGATTATTTGGGAAGGTGATGACCCGAGTGATTGTGAAAATATTACCTACCGCGACCTGCATGAGCGTGTATGTAAATTCTCTAACGCGCTGAAAGCTCGGGGTGTTGTAAAAGGTGATGTTGTTACCCTTTACATGCCGATGATTCCAGAAGCGGCTGTTGCGATGCTGGCGTGTACCCGTATTGGTGCAGTGCATTCAATCGTGTTTGGTGGTTTCTCTCCAGAAGCGCTGGCGGCTCGTATAGAAGGTGCTGAATCTAAGGTTGTTGTTACCTCTAACTATTCGCTGCGTGCGGGTAAGTCAGTTCCACTTAAACTGAACGTTGATAAAGCCCTCGAGCATGAAGCGGCTAAAGCGCTTGTGAATAGCGTTATCGTGGTTAAGCGTGTTGATCAGGATGTTGCCTGGAACGACGTTGATGTTTGGTACGAAGATCTGGTTGCTGATGCATCTGCTGATTGCCCTGCAGAAGAGATGGAAGCTGAAGCGCCGATGTTTATTCTGTATACCTCGGGTTCTACCGGTGCGCCGAAAGGTTTGAAGCACACTACCGGTGGTTACATGGTGTATGCCGCAATGACCCACGAATACGCTTTCGATTATAAAGATGGCGATATCTACTGGTGTACTGCGGATGTTGGTTGGGTAACCGGTCACAGTTATATCGTTTACGGCCCTCTGGCTAACGGTGCAACCTCGCTGATGTTTGAAGGTGTGCCAAGCTATCCGGATAACAGTCGTTTCGGTCGAGTGATCGAAAAGCATAAAGTTAATCAGTTTTACACTGCGCCAACGGCTATTCGTGCACTGATGCAACAGGGTGAAGATGTATTGGGTGATTCCGATCTGTCTAGCCTGCGTATTCTGGGGTCAGTGGGTGAGCCGATCAACCCTGAAGCCTGGGATTGGTATTACCGTATTATCGGTCAAAATCGCTGCCCAATCGTTGATACCTGGTGGCAGACTGAGACTGGCGGCATGATGATTATGCCTCTGCCGGGTGCGACTGCGGCTAAGCCGGGTGCAGCTGCCCGTCCGTTCTTTGGTGTTCAGCCAGCGTTGCTGGATGCGGAAGGTAAGGAGCTGGAAGGTGCTACCGACGGTAATCTGGTTATTAAAGATTCATGGCCTGGTCAGAGTCGTTCTATCTGGGGCGACCATGAGCGTTTTACACAGACTTACTTTACGACTTATAAGGGTTACTACACGACCGGAGATGGCGCGCGTCGTGATGAAGATGACTACTACTGGATTACCGGGCGTGTCGATGACGTAATCAACGTCTCGGGTCACCGTATGGGTACTGCAGAGGTTGAATCTGCATTGGTTGCACATCCTGCGGTTGCTGAGGCGGCTGTTGTGGGTTATCCGCACGAAATCAAGGGCCAGGGTATCTATGTTTATGTAACGCTTCAGTCTGGCTTTGAGGAATCTGACGAGTTATTGAAAGAGCTGCGTATGCATGTTCGTAAAGAGATCGGTCCGATCGCTTCGCCTGACTTGATACAATTCGCTCCAGGTATGCCTAAGACTCGTTCAGGTAAAATCATGCGCCGTATCCTGCGTAAGATCGCTGAAAATGACTTCGATGCGTTGGGTGATACCTCTACGTTGGCAGATCCATCTGTAGTAGATGATCTGATTGAGCACCGTATGAACCGTAAGTAATTGTGGCTCCGAATTAAACTTCGGATTCCAATTAGTAAGCTCCCTCTCGGTTTTTATGACCGGGGGGGAGTTTTGCGTTAAAAGTGGTGTTAATATATGTAGGTGCAGCCACTGGGCTTAGCACTTTAAAAGCGGATATATTTGCACGTTTTCACGGATTGAGAGCGGGTAAGGAGGGAGATTAACTTAATGCAACTAGCGCAGAAGATAATCATTGCGGATGACCATCCGTTGTTCCGAGCGGCACTTAAGCAAGCCGTTTCTCAGGCTGTTCCTGGCGTTGAAATCGTCGAAGCCGATTCTCTGGAAGCCGTTCAGGCAGCTGTCACTAATCACTCTGATGCTGATTTGGTGTTGCTTGACCTGCATATGCCAGGTACGAACGGCTTTACCGGGCTGGTGTTTTTGCGTGGGCAAAACCCGGGGATTCCCGTGGTTGTTGTTTCCGGAAGTGAAGAAGCTTCGGTGATGAAGCGGGCGCTGGATTACGGTGCGTCGGGCTTTATTCCAAAATCTTCTCCTCTGGATGTTATTGCTGAAGCGATAACAGCCGTGTTGGAAGGTGAGGAATGGCTGCCGGAAGAGATTGCGGAGGGCGTTATTGACGTCACTGCAGAAGATCAGAAGTTTGCGGCTGATTTAGCTTCTCTGACACCACAGCAGTTTCGGGTGTTGACTATGTTGACCGAGGGTTTGCTCAATAAGCAGATCGCCTACGAGCTGAATGTGTCAGAAGCAACGATTAAGGCACACGTCACGGCAATTCTTCGTAAACTAAGTGTTCATAGTCGTACTCAGGCGGTTATTGCGGCTCAGCGTCTCTGTGTAGACCCTCCGAGGACTGATATAGCTTAACGCCAGAGCGCGACACTGTCGCTGGCTAGTCGTTAGATTATAAAACGCACCTTTGGGTGCGTTTATTGTTTTTGTTGGTTGTGAAATGCAGTTTATTGTATTGGTAAATAGGGATTCGGGGTGATATCGCCCTTTTTTACTGTGTAGGAATGGATGACCTAACGTTCTTGATGCTCACCACCAGGCTTTGATTTTTATCTGTCCGTCCCCGATGAATGCCTGCCAGTTTCCACTGCTTATTGTGTTTGATCAGTACCGGTCCGCCAGAATCGCCGCTCAGCGTGTGACAGCTGGTGCGGATTATTGATCTGTTTTCATAGAACTCGGCGATGCTGCAGTTGCTTTCTACCGTGAGTACGTAGGGACGATCAGCACGATAGCCAGCCTGAAATACCTTTTGTCCTACTTTTAGTGATTTTTCTGTGGTCAGTGTCAGGTAGCCTAATTGAGCGCCCAAAGGTTTTTGAAGCTTTAACAGCGCCCAGTCATCTTTGATTGATTCGGTTGAATTAAGTCTGTTGGGGGTGAATCCAGGAGCGATTTTGTAGCTGGTGGCATTGCTTACGCCCTGAAAGCTATCTTGTTCTGCGCCAGCCACAAAGGTGATGTACTGCGCCGGAAACCATCTGTCGGTCTCTCTGTTCCACAGGCAATGGGCCGATGTCAGTACCTGGTCAGAACTGACTAGTGTTGCGGTACAGTGGCCTCTGCCTGCCAGATTTATCCTGCCAATCATTTGCCAGGGATGTTCGTGGCTGTTTACCCATTTGCGTTGCATTGGGTAGTTGGTTGGGGCGACGGTTTGCCAAGCCGCTCCGCCTTTATCGGTATCTGCGGCATGGCTTATCTGGTTAAGTTGGAAGCCTGCGCTGCAGAGCAGCAGTACACAGACCTGTTTCAGTATCATGCTTTTGCTGAGGCGATTAGCTTGCTGATGAGCG
>JAGPUU010000242.1 GCA_018067325.1 Amphritea sp. | reverse complement strand
ACCGCCTGGCCATCCGGTCCGAAGGCATGGTTACCTTCTTCAGTCCAAACGATTACGCCGATTCGGTGAGCTTTGGCTACCGCACTGGCTTTGGAAAGGTCATGACCGATGTGGCCGGCAATCGTGGCGCTCCATTCTTTTAGTGGCGCCTGGAACGCGCCCTGGATGTCGATCATCACGAGTCGACCGGTCGTTGTGGGGCGAGCGGGGTGGAGATGCAGATTCTCCGCCTTGAAATCCCGGTGACTGAGGCGAAGTGGCGCCGCTTCGACCAACTCAGCAATCCGCTGTTGAACACCGGTATCATCCTGATTACGCACATCAGTAATACCCTGGCGATAACCCTCTACCTCGGTCTGCAGCATCTCCCGTTGATTAACCAGATCAAAAGTCCGCTCGGTCACACCGGTCAGCGCTGCGGTCATACGGATCAGGTTTTCTCTTAGGCTATCCAGTGCTTCATGATCTTTATTTAACGCGCTGAACTCAGCCATCATCTGATCAACCTGACGATCCTGCTGCTGCAACTGATGCTGACGACGTCCACCGCCGCTGCCCATCATCGGCGCTTCTTCACGAATAGAGGTAGTCGTACCTTCTGTCTGCAGCATGCAGTCATAGGTAAGCGCACGTTCCTGCTTTAGCAATTCGTTTTCAGTCTCTACCGCCATCACCCCACCCAGGGCGCGATTCATGTAGCCAATGGCATCTTCCCCCTGACAATCAACAAACTGTGCAAGCGAGCCCGGCTTAGAACGGTTTACCCATTCATGGCTTTTAGTGGTATTTACTACTCGGCAACCTTTCAGGTGACGACCTTTGCGACGGTAAAGAGTGATCGCCTCTTTAACCCGATCCGGATCTACAATTAATGCTTCACGGCGTGCTCCGAGAAAACTCTCGACCGCAATTCGCCACTTCTCATCGTTGATATCCACCAGCTCACAGATCGGTGTAGACTCAATACCGTAGTCTTTAAGCAGCTGCATCAGCTCTCGGGTATTTCGACGCAACGGCGCCCGCCCCTCTTTCAGCTGTTCAACTGCACTTTTCTGACTCTGAATTTCGCTTCGCAGTTCGTTCATACGAATGACCGAAGCTTCAAAACGACGAGCAATCTCACGACGCACAGAATCGACTGATTTTTTCAGTTGATTCAAGTTGTTATCCACATCCACCGGCGCCAACGGCCAAGCCTCAGCCATCATATCTTCGCCGGAACGCCACAGCTCTACTGAATCTTTAACCACCGGGATAAAACTCTCCGGCAGGTATTGCTGATAATTAGCAAAGCTTACCGCTGAACGCAGCAGCGAATACACATGCTGTATTTTCTCTTTAACAACATTTAATTCATGGGAACGAGCATCAATCGAGTTTTCCAGCGCCTTCACTTTATGAGCACTGTCGGTATTATTCAGTTCTGCGCGAGAATTAGCCAAAGACTGCATCGTCTGATTTAGCTCTTCACTCTTAGCTTCAAGCTCAGACTGCAGCGTGGCCTCTTTCCCTTGATTTGATTCAAGGCGTTCTTCCGCTTCCTCTTTCTTAAGGTCAGCATGCTCAAACCGGGTTTCATGAACAACCCACTCATACTCAACCGAGTTCTTTACATTACGGTCGATCCCTTTGCACTGCTCCTGAACTTTCTCCAGCTCGCCGATGCGATTAGCCACTTCCCGGGTTTTTTCTTCCATCGCCCGATATTCATCAAGGGATTTACGGAAGCCGCCGACATGAACGATATTCTCATCCAACACAAATTCACGAATGAAGCGGGTCGGACTGTTGATGGGTACAAACTTAAGTGCATTACGGAAGTTTTTAACGAATTTGTCATCGTCGTTGGGCATCTGAGGGTCGTAACTAAGCTCAGTCACCAGCTCACGAATAAAGCGGTTAGCCCGCTTCTCTAGCTTCATTTCCGGGCACTGCTTAAGCAAACTTTCCCGTACCACCGGCCACTCTTTTGGTAGACGGCCGCCATCCTGCTTATCGGTAAAGTCCTCCAGGGTGACGGAGAAATCTGGCAGAATAAAGCGCCCCAATACATCCTCTTCCGGTGAAGACAGCGAAGCGCTGATTGCCAGACCTACGCAGGTCTCTTTACCCGTTTCTGTATCAAAGAAGCTCAGCGCGAGATAGCTAACAGAATCCTGTCGGGAATTCTCTTTCTTGCCCATATCGTCCATAAAACCGAGACAATATGTACGCAGACTACGCTCGCTTTTATCACCGGCACTCGCGTTAAAACTGAGATATTTTTTATTACCCCCCATCAACACCGTCTGTATGGCATCCAGCAGGGATGACTTACCCGAACCGTTGGGCCCAACAATAGCCACATTTCCTTTGATCGGAATCTCTACCGCACCCAGCACATACCAGTTAACCAGCACCATTCTATTGAGCTGTTTCATCAGTTTGTCTCCTCAGATGCAGGCTGTTCTGTTACTGCGTCTTCTGACTCAGCGATGGACGTCTCTGACGTTTCTGCAGGCAGCGACTCGATCTTTATTTCATCTGTAGAGCCGGATTCTGACTCGCTCAAACTGGGTGTCGCATCATCTTCGTCATTTTCTTCACAGAGCCCTTCAAGCTGACCGATAAAGTCTTCCACAACTACCTGTCGAATAGACGGATTGATGGTTAATGGAATATTTTTAGGATCAGTTTCATGGGGCTTACCCCGTTCAATAATGCCATGTCGGCTAAACAGGGCCAGCAGTTCTTTCAAACGAGTTTCATTTGGTATCTCACGCCCTGTCAGGTTTTCATAGAGCGTTAAAAGGTCATTTGAGGTGATATAAGCCCGGCCCGCTTCCACATCAAAGGCTTCCAGCTTCTGTTCATACTGCTGACGCAGGCAAAGCAGAAACAATGACTCATCCAGTTTCAGGCGCAGGAAGCGCTCTTCACCTTTGGGCAGTATCCCCAAATAAGCTTCATCTGGCTGATAGATCAATGTCCAGCCGATAGCCGCAAAAAGATTAGTAAAGTAATCCACATGAGAGGCGACCAGGAAATAACTGTCCCGGTGCCCGGAGCGCTCAGCATAGATAAATTGATTCACCAGCAGCATATTAGCGGCGTGAACGAAATCTTCTTCCTGATACTGATCACTGCGACCGATGATTTTCTGCAGATCACCCAGCATTATACTTTCCTCTGAATACTGAAATCGCGACATTCAACCATATCCGCGACGTTGACATATTTTTCTTCAAACTTAATCTCATACTTATTGGCGGTACCCCGCCCTTTCTTACCCAGTGAACGCATGTGACGCAGATAACTGAAACAGATGTAATCCTCAATGCATTCAATGGTGAAATCTGAAGCGTTAATCTTCTTATTATCAAGCAGGTGACGCTCAACGTAGAGCTCAATATTTTCCGGGCTCACTTCTCGGCGAGCCTTGTATTCTTTAAACAGTTGGCGCATTTCCAGCACTCGGGGGTCCATCTCGATTGGACGAATCACCCGCGGCTTGGTTTCAACCCTGCGTCTAACCGGCGAACGAACGCTACCGGGCGCGATAAAGGCAACCGTTTCCAGACTGGTTATATGGGGTATAGAACGAGAATCGAGCTTCGATACATCGGAAATCAAACGAGACAGACGAGAACTCATGCCCGGCGTTGTTTTATCCATATAGCGAACAGTATCGGCTACCCGCTTCTCCAACCGGTAACGGAAATCATCGATGGTAGCCAAGCGTTGATCTACCGATTCGAAGATTCGCATAATACGATTGATATGGCTGTGAACCATCGCCTCAGCATCGGCAAAATTCAGCTCAAACTGCTCTTGATAGTGCTTTGACAACTGTTCAACCTTAAGAGGATCAAACTGTAGATCACGCAACATCGTCAAAATTTGACGACGGAAACGGAACGGGTTGTTCTTTGTTTTCAGTGTTTTGTAATCAGACACAAGAATATGGGCCACAAAACGATCAAAGAAGCTTCGCACAATCTCTTGTGGGTTGGAGGTGGCGGCAAGAGTAATTTTCAACTCACGCAAGCCCAGCATCATATCAGTCAGATGGGCACTAAAATCTGCCGCTGTCTGAGCTGCTTCCTGCAGAGTAATACCTCGGCCCGTTGGGTCCTTCACTGCAGATTCCAGAGAACTGAGAACGTTGAGTACGGCGCCGCCATAACTTCGCTTTTCCAGCTCGTTAATCCCGACCAGCGTTCGCAACAGATAGCTGATCGCCGGAGATAACAGAACAAAGGTGCGGTAGATCCGCTGTTCCTCTTCCAACCAACCGGTTTCAACTAACCGCCGATAGATTCGACTGGTATATTCAGCAGTCGAGCGCGGCAATTCCTGACGATCGGATTCAGACTCGTCTTGTTCCGGCTCCCACCGGCGCACACCCAAACGAACAACCGTGTCTTCAATACAAGAACGGATGAGGTCTTTAGGCACAAAAGGGTCTACCAGATCTTCATCAAAGAACTGATCGGCCAGATCCAGCAAGACCGCCTCATAGATATGTTTATTCTGTCCCGAAAAAGGGACAAATATTGTTTCGGGAAGCTTTTTGAAAAGCATCTCAGTTAAAATCTCCGAGCACGATAAGAAGGTGAAGCTAACGATAATAACGGAAATAGCCACACTGACCAAGAGGCAAAAAAAGCCGCCCGATTCAGGGCGGTCTTTTTATCTCATGAAAATATAAAAAACCATTAAAATCAAAGAGATAAAAACATGATCATTGTTTGATCAGCTACTTTTTTTTACCTGCTGAAGATGAGCATAAGTAGTCAACAGGTTCTGATGCTCAGGAAAACCTTCCAAAGCCAATGAAGAGCAGGCCAAACCGTTAAATACAGCGTTACCATCTATCATATCTAATACTTCAGCGACCCGCTCCGAACCATAAATCTGATCCAACAGACCGCGATACTCTTCTAACTGACGTTCCTTATCCAGCCGGAACATCAAACACTGATGTAAACAACGATATAATAACGTCCGGTCTTCAGCCAAATGACCGAACTGCTGTATCCAGTCGCTCCAGCCCAATGCTTCTTCCAATTCACCCAGCATAAGATTTAGCAAACACTTTAACTCACCTATCCGCAAGGTACTCCAGGCGGTAGCCGCATCAGTCACAATACCGATTATTTCAGCTACCAACTGCTGATCATCAAAACCACCCTCTTCTATATTAACAAGAAGGGATTCAGCTTCTTTTTCATTCAACTGCGATAAACCCAACAACCGCTCGCGAAGTTCGATGCCAGAGTTATTATTATTCCAAACCAGCTCATCGACCAGATATATCTCAGACATACCCGGCACGATAATTCGACAGCTATAGATGCCCAGATGCTCATAATCCGCAATATAGATATCCATATCCACTTTATGAATCAGGTGACACAGTTGCTCAAATTCAGCCTGGGTATCACCTTCTATATTCCACTCAACAAACTCATAATCCGTTTCTGTTGAAAACAGATCCCAGGCGACTGAACCACTGGAATCAATAAAGTGAGATTCAAGGTTATGCTGATCCGCTACATTGGCAATATCAAACTCGGGTAGAGGAAGCTCCTCCAGACTATCCAACGCCCGACCCTGCAACAATTCAGTAACCGCACGTACCAATGCCACTTCAAACTTAGGATGCGCACCAAAAGAGGCGTAACATCCCCCGTCTACTGGATTGATCAAAGTGACATTAACTAACGGGAACTTTCCACCTAAAGACGCATCTTTTGTCAGCACGACAAAACCATGCTTACGCAGTGAGTCAATCGACTCAACGACGCTTGGATAGCGATCAAGCACATACTGCGGAATATCTGGCAGGCTGATGCCCGACGAGATGATGGTATTTTTAATATGCCGCTCAAAAATTTCAGAAAGGGCCTGCACCCGTGCTTCATTTACAGTGTTGCCTGCGGCCATACCGTTATTGACGTATAAATTGCCGACAATATTGACCGGAATCCACACCTTCTCAGGATTACGTTGACGTGTGAACGGGATGGCGCAGATTCCCCGTTGATGACTACCCGAATTAGTATCAACCAACATTGATGCTTTCAACTCGCCACTCAGGTTGTAGTGCTTCCAGGTCGGCCCGTCGAGTAACCCTTCTGGTAATCCATCATCCACAATAGGAAACCAACGCTCGTTTGGGTAATGAACAAAGTCACCCTCAGAAATTATTTGACCCAGATAATAATCAGCAAAGAAATAGTTACAACTCAGGCGCTCAAAATACTCCCCCAGAGCGCTGGCTAACGCAGCATCACGACTAGCCCCCTTACCATTGGCAAAAAGCATAGGACAGCTTCTATCCCGGATATAAACCGACCAGACATTAGGCACCGGATTAAGCCACTGCACTTCTTCTATCTCAAAACCAAGCGTCTGAAGGTGCGTACTCATTCTGGAAATAGAATCTTCAAGTGACGCATCTTTACCGGTAATCATGGTCATATAGAATATCCTTACCTACCTATATTTTTGAAGAGCCGGATGCATGGAAGAATAGAAGCAAATTCTCAACCCTCAATTCTATATAAAACAGTACAGATTCCGGCGTATATACGCCTGTTATACAGAAAACATCCTTTGAACGAAACGTCAGGCCGCACTAATTAAATCCGAGACTTATAAATGCCATCAACCCAGCCCACCCGATTGTTATTTAACCACTTAAAAAAACAGTAGAAATTTTACTTATTGTGCTTGACGCTCCCCCTGCTCATCATTAATATACGCCGCCACGGTTGAGGTGTTCCTCGATAGCTCAGTTGGTAGAGCAGTAGACTGTTAATCTATTG
>JAGPUU010000222.1 GCA_018067325.1 Amphritea sp. | reverse complement strand
CCCCGGCCAATAAAGGTCAGCTCCTCACCCTCAATACCCATTAAGCTCGCAAGTTTTACCGTCATTCGGGTAACCCGAAGACTGTGTTGCCGGGTCTCCTTATGACGAATATCCATCACCTGCACCCAACCTTCAAGGGTTTGATCATAGCTTTTGCGTAACTTTATATTCACCTCATTAATCCGGTTAAGATCAGAGCGAATCAAAAAGAACAGCAGTAGAGAAGTACAAGCAACAAACGCCAGACCTTTTAAGTTCTGGGCCAGCGTAATCCCTTCCGTCGTATGGATCAAAATCGCAACAACCGAATCTGAAAAATAGATCCACAAAGAAGCAAAGATCAAATAGATCAATACAGTGCGGTAATAGGATTTTATCATCAGATACTCCGGCAAAAGCCACTCTCGATTCAGGATTAATTCACCTATATCAGAGTAACAGCTAAACCAATTTAGAAGCCTTTATAAATCACAAACTGGGTACAACAATCAAAGAGGGTGCGAGCAACACCCCTATCTACTTTAAAGCTGCCCCAATTTTGTCAGAATCCGTTCGACCAACGACTCTTTTTGTACTTCAGGAAGAATAGAGCTCTCTTCGGTAATCCCGGATGGCAACTCAGAGACGAAGGGCGTTGTGACATAAGGGTTACTTGCCCTGCACTTCGCTGATCAAACTGTTACGTTCGAGCTCCCAGTGGTCAACTGGATCCTGTATATTCCATACCGCAAACAGCTTCTCCTGCTTGGAGCTGATCTTCAAACCATACTGATCACGCATATAGAAATAAGTTCGGGCAATATATCCCAGCCGTTCCAACGGTGGTTCGACCTTACGCCGTTTAAAATCAACCTCCATATCACAACGACCATAGACTCGGGGCTCGCCTTCCAACTGTGAAAAACTATAGTTAGAGCGGTCTCCATTAACCTCGCCAATCGCTGGTACCAAATTATGCAGGTCGGCTTCCATACTCCGAAAACCCGGATCTTTTTTACATGCTTTGCGACCACCGTTCTGCCAACACTGACGTTGATGACCAAAAGCCCAGGCGGGTACCACATGTTCCCATTCGATTCTGCCAGCTCTGTTGGCATTTTTACGTGGGGTATAACCGCAGCTATCCCACTGAGGGACTAGCTTCTTTCCTTCAGTTCGGTAATCACAGCCGCAGTAAAAACTCACGGGATTGGTCTGATACAATTCCTTTAAAATACGCTTAGATTTACTAAAAGATGAGGGGGTACAGCGATTGCTGAAATTGAAAATGAGGCCGCAAACAAGACAACCAAAGACCGTTGAAACATTGAGATTCCTTAGAAAACAGGAATCCCTCCCTACTTATTATCATCCATGATGACGGCTTATAGATTATTTACTGAATATAAAACGGAAGGCGTAACCTACTTACGGTTACCTATACGATAGTTACCCGTCTGATGGAACTGCGCAACCTGCTTACGCTTGCGGCCAATCAGCAAGGGGCCATCATCAAAGAAGAGGAAGTTTTTCCAGTTTCGACGGAAGACATCCCAAGTGGTTTCAAGAACATGTTCGCTTTCATAACAGAACCAGATGACCGTCGAATCATCCCATTGCAGATGCCCTGCCAGAATTTCAGGCAAGCTTGGGTCATCAGACTCCCAGAGCTGTTGCCAGTTATCGGTCTCCAACCAGGTCTGAGTCTTATTCGCCCAGTCTTCCTCATCAAAAAGCTCCGGATGAGCGTTCTGTTTACTAATCTGCTGTGACCATACCTGTTCAGCTCTCGTTTCAGTGAGAGGCTTTATCTGAATCAGATCCTCATCACTGACCAGCATATCTTTATGCTTGAAAATCCAGATCTTCTTATATTCTTCTATCGGCAAATAGCTCATTAAACAATAGCTCATCAAAACTTAGTTCATTAAAACTTGGTGATCGCATGACACCAAAAAGGCAGCCACACTATACCAGAAAGAGATTATGCAAAAAGTACTTGTGCATAAAGAGTGATAGCTTAAGGACCCAACCGTCGGGCCTGCCAGAAGTGATCAGTCCAATAAGGATTATTCACCTCAGATATCATTACGCCTCGGCTGGTTGAGGCATGCATAAACTGCCCATCTCCCAGATAGATACCGACATGACGAACCTTAACACTGCTGTGATAAAACAGCAGATCACCTGGTTCTAAACTAGTCGGAGAAACTTGTCTGCCCCGCTTAACCTGCCCCTCGGTGGTTCGGGGCAGATCAAGGCCCAGTTGCTTACGGAAAGCCAGCTGGGTAAACGCAGAACAATCCACACCCCGTTTGTCTGCTCCGCCGAGACGATAAGGTACTCCCTGCCACTCCCTGTAGTGGGCCAACAAGCGCTGCCTTACCTCTTCCCCTTCTATCGAGACTGAGGCAGAAGGTATTATGCGCTGCGGTTGAGAACTGCAACCGCTAAGACAGATCATTAAGATCAGAACGATAGTTTTAGTCATAGTCTCTATTGTATCGGCATGATTGAATATTTTTTGACTCTGCTATCAGCACCGATACACTACACCCCTATTAAACCCGCTGATTAAAGGAAATACCCATGCTTCATATTCTGCCGGAAACAGCCGGAGACATCATAGTGCTTCAAGCGACAGACAAATTAACATCCGAGGACTATCAGACCACCTTTGTTCCTCTGCTGGAAGAAAAAGTATTAGCTCACAATAAGGTTCGCTGCCTTATCTATCTTGATCCTGATTTCAAAGGCTGGGAAGTCGGTGCGATGTGGGAAGATGCCAAACTCGGAGCCAACCACGGTAATGACTTTATCCGGCTTGCAATAGTTGGTGGTAGCGACTGGCTCGATTGGGCCGTTAAGATCGGTGGCGCTTTTATCACGGGCGAAGCCGCACACTTTACAGAAAGCCAGTTTTTGCAGGCACTTCACTGGATTGATGAAGCCTGAACAATCAATCTAATAAAATCATGATCCCGATCGGCAATCTTGGCTGAAGAAACTGATCGGTTCTTTCAACTTCGCTCACAAGGCTGATCTGGGTTAGCGTTTCATTCTTCTTTATTAGCTATTCTTAATGTATGTTTTCTACCTTAAGAGAGCAAAAACATGAACACCCTCGCCTCTAATATATCTACTCAGTCACAAACAGAGTGGCATAGCTATAGCTGCGAGCAGATAACTGAGATGTTAGACACCTCAGTTCAAGGACTGTCCGACGAACAGGCCGCTGCACGTATGCAACAGTATGGCGCTAACCAGCTGCCAGCTCCTCCCCGTCGTAGTGGACTAACCAGACTGCTGGCACAGTTTCATAATGTTCTTATTTATGTGCTTCTGGTTGCGGCCGTAGTAACGGCACTACTGGGCCACAGTATCGATTCCGGCGTCATAGTCGCAGTGGTTCTAATTAACGCCCTGGTTGGCTTTATACAGGAAGGTAAAGCAGAAAAAGCGATCGATGCTGTACGCAACATGCTTTCTCAACAAGCGGTAGTTATTCGTAACGGACACCGGAGTCAGGTCCCGGCTGAAGCGTTAGTCCCAGGGGATGTGGTCTTTATTCAATCAGGTGACCGAATTCCTGCAGACTTACACCTGTTTAAATTAAAAGAACTGAATATTGAAGAAGCACTGTTGACCGGAGAATCCGTTCCTGTTCTCAAACAAACCGACCCCGTGGCCTCAGATGCTGATCTGGGAGACAGAAAAAACATAGCCTTTTCAGGTACGCTGGTTACCCATGGACAAGGTATAGGTACAGTCGTAGCCACAGGTTCAGCAACTGAAATAGGACGTATCAGCACCCTGCTGGCAGAGGTTCACTCGCTAACAACCCCTCTAACCCGTCAGCTAGATAGCTTTGCCCGCTGGTTGACTGGCGCTATCTTACTGATCGCTCTGGCAACCATGATGTTTGGCTACCTGATCAGAAATTACGCCCTTGGGGACATGTTTCTGGCAGCGGTAGGCTTGGCTGTTGCCGCAATACCTGAAGGATTGCCGGCGGTTATCACCATCGCTCTGGCAATCGGGGTACAGCGTATGGCAAAACGTCACGCTATCATCCGCCGCCTCCCAGCAGTAGAAACTTTAGGCTCAGTCTCTGTTATCTGCTCTGACAAAACCGGCACACTAACCCGCAATGAGATGACTGTTACAACCGTTGTCTCCGCACGTTGTAGCGCCGATATCAGCGGTGTGGGTTACAACCCTCACGGCACTTTCACCTGTGATAAGAAAGACCTGAACCTGCATAATCTGGAAGAGCTGCAACAACTCTGCAAAGCAGCAGTGCTCTGCAATGAGGCTCAATTAATTCAAAAAGATGAAGAATGGGGGATTGAAGGCGACCCGACTGAAGGCGCCCTACTGGTGTTGGGCGCTAAATCAGGCATTAACCTACAAGAATTACATATGGAAATGCCACGGGATGACCTGATTCCATTTGAATCAGAACACCGGTTTATGGCGACCTTGCACCACGACCACATGGGCAACGGGATGGTTTATGTAAAAGGTGCAATAGGAGCTATTC
>JAGPUU010000217.1 GCA_018067325.1 Amphritea sp. | reverse complement strand
ACTCCCGCATCCGCATATAGGACAGGAACTGTTTCTGACAATATTTACGCAGTTGATTCTGAGTCAGCTCTTGGCGCTGCTCCTCATAGAGGTTCCAGAGATTAACCAGCGTAACGAAATCTGACTCTTCATCGGCATATTCACGATGCTTCTGATCGGCGGCCTGCTGTTTTTCCATCGGCCGTTCGCGAGGGTCCTGCACACTCAGAGCACTGGCGATAACAATCATCTCTGCCAGGCAATTATTCTGTACCGCAGCCACCAGCATTCGGCCAATTTTAGGATCAACTGGCAGACGACACAGCTGACGACCCAACTTAGTCAGGTTGCGTTTTTCATCGACAGCACTCAACTCTTCCAACAACTTAAAGCCATCGTTGATATATCGGGAGTCTGGTGGATCAATAAAGGGAAACTGATCAATAGCCCCGAGCCGCAGGTTTAACATCTGCAGAATAACCGCTGCCAGATTGGTTCTGCGAATCTCCGCATCCGTAAACTCAGGACGAGCGTTAAAATCATCCTCCGAATAGAGCCGTATGCAGATACCTTCGGCTACCCGACCACAGCGCCCTTTACGTTGATTTGCACTGGCTTGAGAGACAGATTCAACCGGCAGACGCTGCACCTTGGAACGGTAGCTATAGCGGCTGACGCGAGCCATTCCCGGATCGATCACATAGCGAATACCCGGAACAGTGAGCGACGTTTCCGCCACGTTAGTGGAGAGAACAATTCGACGCCCCGCCCCTCGTGCAGAAGAAAATATTTTGTTCTGCTCCGACACGCTGAGTCTTGCATAGAGTGGCATCACTTCGATATGCCTTAGGCGGCCCTGTAATACCGCTTTGCGTAGATATTCCGCCGCCTCTCTGATCTCTCGCTCACCACTGAGAAATACCAGAATATCACCGACACCGGAAATACCCTTGCTACGCTCCAGCCGCACCAACTCTTCGGCGGCAGACACTATCCCTTCAGGAATACTTTTTTCACTTGCTTCGTCCAGATCTTCAAGAGGACGATAATGCAGTTCGACCGGATAGGCACGACCGGAGACTTCGATCACCGGGGCATTGTTGAAATGCTTTGAAAAACGGTCAAGATCAATAGTGGCAGAGGTGATAATAACTTTGAGATCGGGCCGTCTGGGCAATATGCGATGCAGATAGCCCAATAGAAAGTCGATATTCAGACTACGCTCGTGAGCTTCATCAATAATAAGAACTTCGTAGCGGTCCAGATAACGATCATGCTGAGTTTCCGCCAGCAGAATACCATCGGTCATCAACTTGACCATGGTGTTGTCAGCAACCTGTTCGGTGAATCGCACCTGATAACCGACTGTACTGCCTAAAGTGGTTTGTAGCTCTTCAGCGATTCGGTTTGCGACGGTTCTGGCGGCAAGTCGGCGGGGCTGGGTATGACCAATAAGCCCCACTTTACCCAACCCCAGCTCAAGACAGATTTTGGGTATCTGAGTGGTTTTACCCGAGCCGGTTTCACCGGCAATCACTACTACCTGATTTTCTTTGATCGTTTTAGCAATCTCTTCACGACGACCACTAACCGGCAGATCAGGATAGTTAATTATCTGGCCGTATACCCGTTTGGCGACACGCGCTTCAGAACGGTTCAGCAGAGCCTCTACCTCATCCTTTAAATGGTCTGAAGGTTTTTGTTCCTTCAGACGACGCTGCAATAGCTGGATTTTTTTTCGAATAGAGAATCGATCAGCGATCAGACAGTTATCTAATCGGGAGTAGAATTGCTTGATAGTGGCCGTCACAGTTGGATTTTCAGATTAAAGGAATGGTTAGAAGTCAGGCGTGACCAAAACAGCGGCTTAGAGGTTCTTGCACCCCTTCCCGGAAGACAATCATCTCGCCGGTCTGCAGCTTACGCCACTGTTCGTTATCTGTCAGTGGTTCTGTTGTTATTACCGTCACAATATCGTTTGGCGTGGTTTCTTCACCGAAATCGACCGTCAGTTCAGCATCGGTTAACCGCGCACGACCGAAAGGCGCTCGCCGGGTGATCCAGGACAGCTTAGTGGTGCAATATGCCAGTAGATATTCAGATTCGGTCAGTAGCATGTTGAACACGCCTAACTCACGCAACTGATCAGCACAGCAGTGGATCAATTCGATCACATCAGAAAAACAATCAGGCCGCTGGGGGAAACTTTCACGTATCTGCCCTAACAGCCAGCAGAAAGCGTATTCACTGTCGGTGGTGCCTACCGGTTGATAGTGGGTCAGTGGCAGATCAAACAGCTTCGGATCAAGCTGGCCGTTATGGGCGAAGGTCCAACAAAAGCCCCAAAGCTCCCGGGTAAAGGGGTGGGTATTTTCGAGACAGATGCTTCCCACGTTAGCCTGTCGAATATGACTAATCACGGTTTTACTTTTGATCGGATGGTTCTTGATCAGCTGGGCGATCTCTGAATCACAACTGGGTGCTGGGTCATGAAAAACCTGCAACCCCTTGCCCTCATAAAAGGCGATACCCCAGCCATCTTTGTGGGGCCCAGTCTGACCGCCACGCTGCATC
>JAGPUU010000216.1 GCA_018067325.1 Amphritea sp. | reverse complement strand
TGATTTCTGGCAGGGGCCAACCGCGTCTATGGGGTTATCTACCCCATCTGCGATCTATCAGGCCCGGTTTATGAAATACCTGGAAAACCGGGGCCTTAAAGATCCGGATGGTGGAAAGATCTGGTGCTTTATCGGTGATGGTGAGTCGGATGAGCCGGAGGTGCTAGGCACCATCAATATGGCCACCCGGGATAATCTGGATAACTTAGTGATGGTTATCAACTGTAACCTGCAGCGTTTGGATGGCCCGGTACGAGGTAACGGAAAAATCATTCAAGAGCTGGAAAGTAGTTATCGCGGTGCTGGTTGGAATGTTATTAAGGTGATTTGGGGCAGTGAATGGGATGAGCTGTTTTCTCGTGATCAGGATGGTGTCTTACAGGCTCGGATGGATCGTGCTGTTGATGGTGATTATCAGTTTTATACAGTCTCTGATGGCCCCGCAGTACGTGATCATTGGACTGAAGGCGATCCAAAACTTGAAGCGCTGATGAAAACGCTGAGTGACGAACAGATCCGCTGCATTAAGCGCGGAGGGCAGGATCGTCGCAAGATCTTTGCGGCCTTTAATCAGGCGCTACAGAATACCGGTAAACCTACTGTGATCTTAATGAAAACAGTTAAAGGTGATGGTATGGGGGCTTCAGCTGAAGGGCAGAATACGAGTCACCAGAAAAAGCAATTTACCGCAGAGGAACGGATTGAAATTGGCCGTCGTTTCGGAATTCCCCTGAGTGACGAAGCCTTAGCTGAAGGGCAGTTGTATAAGCCTGCAGATGACAGCCCGGCAATGAAGTATATGCATCTACAACGTCAGCAATTGGGCGGATATCTTCCTTCGCGTAAGGTGGAATTCCCGGCAATTGTCGCACCTGAACTCGCGCTGTTTAAAGAAGCGATTAATGGTACTACGCGTGAACAGTCGACCACTATGTCATTTGTTCGAATGTTATCGCGGTTGTTGAAGGATGCTGAATTAGGCAAGTATATCGTGCCGATCGTACCGGATGAAGCGCGTACATTTGGTATGGAATCGCTGTTTAAGCAGTTTGGTATCTATTCAAGTGTTGGGCAGAAATACAATCCGGTAGATTCCAGCAGCTTACTGCCTTACAACGAAGCGAAAGATGGCCAGTTACTACAGGAAGGAATCTGTGAAACCGGTGCTATGGCGTCTTTCCTGGCGGCAGGTACGTCTTACGCAAATTACGGAGTGCCAACCATTCCGTTCTATATATTCTATTCCATATTCGGCTTCCAGCGAGTCGGCGATATGATTTGGGCTTGTGCTGACAGTTTGGCAAAAGGCTTTTTGCTGGGGGGCACTGCGGGCCGTACCACTCTTAATGGTGAAGGACTGCAACATCAGGATGGCCACTCACATGCCGTGGCGGCAACAGTACCTAATATGTACAGCTATGATCCGGCTTTCGCTTATGAACTGGCGGTGATTGTCCGTGATGGTATCAAACGGATGTATCAGCAGAATGAAAATATTTTCTACTACATCACTCTCTATAACGAAAACTATCTGATGCCGGCCATGCCTGAAGGGGTAGAAGAGGGCGTTTTACAAGGGATGTACCGCTTCAAACAAAACCCTAGTGAGGGCTATAAAGTTCATCTGCTGGGTAGTGGCAGCCTCATGCAGGAAGTATTGCAAGCTGCAGAGTTACTGTCTGGCTACGGATGCAGTGCTGATATCTGGAGCGTGACTAGTTATAACCAACTGGCTCGTCAGGCTCTCTCTATCGAGCGCCACAATCTGCTCAATCCAGAGCAGCCGCAGCAGAACTACATAGAGCAACTACTGGAGGGTGAAAAAGGGGTGTTTGTCGCGGTTAGCGATTTTGTTAAATCTCTACCAAATGGTATTGCCCGCTGGTTCCCTGAAGGGTTGATTGCTCTTGGAACTGATGGTTTTGGACTTAGTGAGAGCAGGCCAACATTGCGTGACCATTTTGAGGTAGATGCGCGCTATATCGCTTGGGCTGCATTGACCCGCTTGTATCGTCAAGGTCAGTTCTCCAAAAGTGAGTT
Organism: Amphritea sp.; assembly: GCA_018067325.1. Lineage (GTDB taxonomy): Bacteria > Pseudomonadota > Gammaproteobacteria > Pseudomonadales > Balneatricaceae > Amphritea. The sequence continues at coordinate 1,575 of JAGPUU010000216.1, read as the reverse complement.
GGATAACGCGCGAGAATCGTTAGCTATCCCTTATGAAAAAGTTGATCCAGCACTGCTGTAAAACTAAGCGCTCGCGACACTTTTTTTAAATATTCGTAATAGCTATTCGTAAGTGCTTGAGCTGCTATGCGGCACGAAGCACCCGATTTTGTAGGAGTTATGCATGGCTACGGAAATAGTTTTGATGCCTGATGTTGATGGTGCTGGCGATATTGTTGAGTACTGTATTGAACTCGGAGATGAGGTTTCTGCAGGCGATCCAATTCTGGTAATTGAGTCTGATAAAGCTTCAATGGAGGTGCCTTCTTCAGTGAAAGGAACCGTCACCGAATGGCTGGTTCAATTAGGTGATAGTGTGGCTAAGGATGATCCTTTGGCTGTAATAAGTGTATCAGAAGAGAACGCTACTAAAGAGTCTGTTGCTGAAGATGATTGTGACAGTGAAACTGAGACAGTCACCGAGATTAAGGCTGCTGAGAGTAAAACGCAGCCCGATTCTGTTGTGATTCAAAGCACCGCAATGGATGAAATTGTGAAGATGCCAGAGGCTGGCGGACAAGGCGATATCATCGAATTCTATGTTGCAGTGGGTGATGTCTTCGCAGAGGGTGATGCGCTGGTGCTGGTTGAATCTGATAAGGCTGCGATGGATGTTCCCGCGTCCTTCAGCGGTGAGGTTGTCGAGATAATTGCGACACTGGGGCAAACGGTAGAAGAGGGAGTGCCACTTCTACGTGTGCTGCGCACAGACGATAGTGCTAGTGAGGAACTTCAGGCTAATGTTGCTTCAGTTACCTCTGAAAAAGCACCCGCTATTGCGCAGATACAATCTGCCGCTGAGAGGCAACCAGTAGCGAAGGTTCAGGCGAAACCTGAAATAGTCACCGCTGAGAGTAGCGGACGAACATCTGAGAGGATTGGCGCATCTTATGCGGGACCCGCGACGCGAAAACTCGCCAGAGAACTGGGTGCGGACCTTTCCGTCATTAAAGGGAGCGGGCCGCGGGGGAGAATTCTCAAAGAGGACCTTAAAGGGTTTGTTAAACAACAAATGAGCAAAGAAACAGGTTTAGCCAGTTCTGGAACGGCTATTCCTGCTTTCCCGGAAGTGGACTTTTCCCGCTTTGGAGCGACTGAGACTAAGGCCTTGTCGGGTATCGCTAAAGCGACCTCAGCGCATATGACCCGTTGCTGGCTGAACATTCCCCATGTAACGCTGTTTGATGAAGTGGATATTACAGAGCTGGAAAGTTTCCGTTCGACAATTAATCCGGATGGGTACGGCTTAGTTAATAAGCCAACAATACTCCCCTTTATTGTCATGGTGGTTGCTAAAGCATTACGCAAGTATCCGCAATTTAACAGTTCGTTGCACCCTGATGGTGAACGGATCATCTATAAGGACTACGTCAATATAGGCATAGCGGTCGATACTCCGGCAGGTCTTGTGGTGCCCGTAATCAGGGATGCGGACAAGAAGTCTGTCAGTGAACTGATGTTGGATATCAATGAGCTGGCAGCTAAGGCTAAAGCTAGAAAGCTTAAAGTGGAAGATATGCAGGGTGGTTGCTTTAC
>JAGPUU010000204.1 GCA_018067325.1 Amphritea sp. | reverse complement strand
AAAATTGCAGCCGCCTGGGTCATTACAGTACCAGCATCTGCCGTGATGGCGGCAATTATTTACTTTACTATCAGAGGTATGATGCTGCCTTAGTGATGATTATCTAAAGCCTTTTATAGTAACAATACCTGTTGAATGTATGACAGAATTTATACCGCTACAGTATTTGAAAGCATAATTTTACTTAATAGGTTTACATGATTAAAAAAATATTTTTACCTACTATTTTTTTGTTATTAACTTACGGGTTTTGGCTTAGCCCTGACTTTAAGGTCATTACTGCTGGTATAGCAATTTTTCTGTTTGGAATGTTGGCACTTGAGCAGGGCTTCAATGCATTCGCCGGTGGTACCCTTGAAAAGACTCTGCGTAAGAGTACTAACAATATGTGGAAAAGCCTGACTTTTGGTTTTACAGCGGCAACCGTGATGCAGTCCAGTTCATTGGTCTCCGTGATTACTATCTCTTTTCTCAGTGCCGGTCTTATCGGGCTGGTTGAGGGTATGGGTATTATTTTTGGCGCAAATGTGGGTAGTACCACCGGTGCTTGGCTGATCGCAGGCTTTGGTCTGAAGGTAAAAATTTCTGCTTATGCAATGCCGATGCTGGTGTTTGGTGTCATTTTTATCTTCCAAAAATCTAAATTTCTAAAAGGGCTTGGCTACATCTTAGCGGGACTTGGTTTTCTTTTCCTCGGCATCCACTATATGAAAGAGGGTTTTGAGGCCTTCCAGAATCAAATTAGTCTGACTGACTATGCCATGGAAGGTTTTGGTGGAGTGCTAGTATTTACGCTGATAGGCATTCTGGCTACCATCATTATGCAATCAAGCCACGCCACGCTGGTGCTGGTTATTACCGCACTTTCGGTTCATCAGGTGACCTATGGGAATGCACTTGCCTTGGTAATCGGTGCCAATGTCGGAACCACCATCACTGCCGTCTTAGGATCATTGACATCTAATACTGACGGCAGGCGACTCGCGTTATCAGATGTGCTCTTCAAGGTAACAGCGGGTATTGTTTTCATGCTTGCGATGAATCCGGTTATCGGTTTGGTGGATATAGTGTCCTCTACGATAGGCATAGCTGACGATGACTACACGCTCAAACTTGCCGTATTTCACACTATTTTTAATGTGACAGGTGTCATCATTATGGTGCCATTTACAGGAAAGTTAGTTTCTTTTCTTATGCGTGTAATGCCCACGCAGGCCCCTCAGATCGAAAAAGCTCGCTATCTATCTTCTGCATCAGCAGAGATCCCTGCCGCTGCCATAGAGGCTGTTAGAAAGGAAACAGTTCGCCTTTATGATTTGTCCGTTGACACCATCATTCGGGGTTTAAGCTTAAACAGAAGCGTGCTGGCTCCAGATAGCAAAGTTGAAGATGTCATTAACAACTCTAGCAAAATAATGTTACAACAAGATATTGATGATATATACGAGAGACGCATCAAATCTATTTACGCAGACATCGTCGCCTTTATTAGCCAGTCTCAGAGTTCAATGGGCGCGCCTGACCACCTTGATAGACTTTTGCAGCTCAGAGAAGTAGGCCGCGATCTAGTCGAGACAATTAAAGGGATCAAGCATCTGCAGAAAAACCTGAACATCTATACGGTTTCGGCTAACCCAGATATTCGCCAAGAATATAACAATATGCGCATACTCATATGCCGCGTTTTGCAGGAATTGGAAGTTATACGGACCGGTGAAGATGAGTCAGCTACAATTTTATCCCTTGATCAAATTAAAGTTGAAATCAATGAAAGAGATATTATTAAAACGGGGCGGCTAGATCGTCTGATTCGTGAGCATCGTATCAGCGCACCAATGGCAATCTCTCTTATGAATGATAGCGCCTACTATCAGGAAATTTGCCGAAATCTTATTCATATGGGAGGAATGTTATTTACCTCCTCAGATCAGCGTGACGAGGAGGCAGAAAACAGTGTCGCTCTCGATGAAGTAGAAATTAAAGAAGTTGTAGATGAATATGTCGAGGAAGCAACTAAATGAAAACTAATGATCTGTTAAGAACAATAAAGAATTTTATCGATACGGACAAACGGGAGCAAATCTCAAAGTATGAGTCGCTCAAACGTCTTATGAAAAAACTTAAGACAAAACAAAACATTCTAAAAGAAAAAGTTAAAAACGAGACCGATATCAACGCTAAAAAAGGTCTGGAAGAAAAGATGAAGGTTCTTAAAGCGCAGCGAAAAAAAGGTTTGAAATTGCTAAAAGAACTCAAGAATGAAATTTAAACATTAATTAAATATGGACAGGATGGAGCGTGACGAATTCTAATTTAAGATTCTACCGTTCAAATGCTAACCGTTATTGGTATTATTCCATCGCTAAATAGACGGTCTTCTGTGCGCTTGCGTACACTCTCTGAAGCCTCAGTAGCAGCCGTTAATATTTGCTTCAGACAGCAAGATAACGAGCTATTCTCCACCAGAACAAGCCAGCATATCACTTACTCAACTTCTCACATTAATCTTGGCAGCGAAATGAATTAGGAAAGGTGCGAGTTAGCACTAGATTCTGGCTGGGTATGACTACTCCACTCCCCTGCAAAAAACTGCATACAGGCTAGTCTGACTTGGAGCCGAATTAAGAAAGCTCGGTTACCATCAGTCTCAGCCGGTGCGCTATCTCGTCTTCCCCTCTCCTTCCACTATAACCTGGCTATTAAGCTTTAAATTTTTGTCGGTTATAGCAATCTATAAAACCAATCAATGCTGGATACATACCTTGCCAAATTGAGCACCGCTGCGAATATAATCCAATCCTATTTTTAACTCTTCAAATCCAAATTCACAGTCAACAACAGGCTTAATATTATGCAGTTCAATAGCCTTCATCATCGCTTCGAAGCCATCCCGATGACCAACCGTAACTCCCTGAAGACAAATCTGCCGGGTAATCACAGGCCCCAAAGAGGCAGATAAATTCAGCCCCGATAGCATACCAATCATCGATATTGTTCCGCCTGCTCGCACACAACCTAATGATTGGGGCAATGTTTTCTCACCACCAAGCTCAACGATGTGATCAAATCCTTTTCCCCCCGTAATTTCACGAGACGCTTTAGACCATTCAGGAGTCTGCTGATAGTTAATCGTGGCATCGGCACCCATTGCTTTTAAACGCTCTATTTTTTCCTCACTGGAGGAAATCATAGTCACATGGGCACCAAATAATTTTGCGAACTGTAATGCAAATAGTGCAACGCCTCCTGACCCCTGAATTAAAATCTTGTCTCCAGGTCTAGTGACGCTATTTGTTGCCAAGGCACTCCATGCCGTCAGCGCAGCACACGGAAGCCCCGCCGCTTCAATATTTGTCAGATGCTCGGCAACTTTCACGACTCCTTCTTGGGACAAACACATGTACTCCGCCATAGTGCCGTCCAGCGGACCGCCTAATGCCTGACTAAAGCGATCATCATTTGGCTCTCCGCCTAACCAGTTCTGAAAAAAAGTTGGGCAAACACGATCACCAATTGCAACTCGGGTCACCCCTTTTCCAATCTCTACCACTTCGCCAATACCGTCCGAAACAGGAATCAATGGTAATTCCCCAGTCCTTCGACCATAGCCTCGCTCAGGAACGACAAGATCACGAAAGTTCAATGCTGACGCACTCATTTTTACTAAAACCTGCCCCAGACCCGGTTTTGGTATATCCCGATGACTGATCTTTAGATTATCAATGCCCCAATCACCTTCTATTTGAAAGACCCGCATCTATGCTCTCCATTAATTTTTTTATATTTGTACCCCACATCATCGTTACCGACTACGCAGATGCTCTTACACCATTTAACGGCATTTCATTTGAAACGTCTATTACCGTTAAGCGGTGGCTTACACTGGGATAATTGAGCTTATTGATCCTCATTTTAGAGGCTCATAGGTTCAAATCATGCAACCCCAACCACTTTTCTAGTTGATCCACCTTCTGTTACTTTCTCTATAGTAACTGACTGCACCATTTATCAGTTATTTCCCTGGTCCTTAAACAAGTTATCTTTAAGTAATAACCCTTAAGACTTATTCTTATACCTGTAAATGACTTACTTAGGTAAAATAGCCTGAGATCACAAAAATGGATTCAAAGAGCGATGGAAAGACCTTTTCTACAACCATTTTGGTATACTAGAAAAACAAGCCTCTCCCCAGCCAAAGTCACGAAAAGCAAAAGTACCAATCTCGAACAAACCTAATAAATATTACCTCTCTACGACCTCAGTCAACAACCATCAAAAGCTTTCTGTAAGAGAAGAATAATGACAACTGAACAGGCATATTTCTTAACCGTTGCATTAATCAATCTGGTTTTGGCATTTTCAGGCACAAGAATTAAAGACCCTGAGGGGAAGCAGAAGTCCATTCTATTTTTCATCGTTGCCTTTTCTGCAAATTTTATTAGCTGGTTTTTATATGTATTTGATATAAATGCATTTTTTAAAATTGTGTCTGTTATTCTATCTTCTGTTTTCATTTGGGGCATGGTTGTTTTTAGTTACAAACGATGCGAACACCCGCTACCGCTTACCCTCATATCAGCTATTTTTCTAATTAATTGTACTGCCCTAGGCTATTTTACGTATGCGTGTCATTTATATAAGGCCTTGCACGTTAGTGCGCTATTTGTCCCTCTGGCCTTTTGTATTATTGGCTATCTGTTTCTAAAAACAAAAAAACACAGAAACCCATCAGACATCATCCTTGCTTACGCCTGTTTTTTTATGGCCATAGTCGTTGCTGCACGCTCTCTATTACTTCAGTTTTCACCTGAACTCTTCAGCGCTACCATCATTTCTTCTCAGGTCATCTGGCCCGCATTCAGTGTCATCAGCGGTGTCTTTGCTTTGTTAAGTTTTACCGAGGAGGCCCAATCCAGGTTACAAAAAGAGTCCAATACAGATCAACTCACCGGCCTGGCGAATCGGCGTAGTATGGACACTACCCTGAAAAAAGAATGGGCAAGAGCAGATCGTTACCAACGGCCTTTAGCGTTGGTAATGTTAGACGTCGATTTTTTCAAGAATTATAACGATCATTATGGACACCAAGCAGGCGATGATTGCCTAAAAAAGGTAGCGCAGATTCTGCTGCAATCAGGACAACGTGCAGGAGACCTAGCCGTACGATATGGAGGGGAAGAGTTCTTACTCATTCTTCCTGAGACTGATGCTGCTACTGCCAGGCGTTTAGCCGAAAAGATATGTGCTTCCATTGCAGAGTTGGCAATATCACATCAATATTCGCTATTGGGAATCCTTACGCTTAGCGCCGGTATCGCTGAGGTATCAAACAGTAATTACAGGAATATTGGTGAGCTGCTGCGGGCCGCTGATTCAGCACTCTACCAAGCCAAAGAAAACGGCCGCAATCAGGCTCAGATGGCTCCGAGTGAAGCCGATTTAATTTCTGTGCATATGAAATAAACCGGTCCCTTCGCACAACCTTAATAAACTCTTTCGTTACTCTTTTGAGTACAGATTATTGGCTGTATCTTTTATAGAACGACTCAGGGATATCTTTCTTCAAAAGAAGGAATCTGAAGAACTTTTTTAAGCATTAAAATTTAGCCGAAGCACAGCTGGAGATCCCTTTGCATTCACCCTATTC
>JAGPUU010000197.1 GCA_018067325.1 Amphritea sp. | reverse complement strand
GATCCAGATCCAGCATACAGAGACTAAAATGTCGCCCATAACGCTTTGTCCGAGCAAACTCCTCCTCAAGAGAGGCTAAGAGTTTCCGCCGATTATTCAATCCGGTCAGGGCATCCGTATTAGCCATCTGAACCAGAGCCTCTTCTACCTGGAACTCTTCAATCAGCATACTGACAAATGCTGCCATACTGGTGATCAGCTCCAGGTCTTCATCACTGGGTAGCGAGGGTTCCTGGTGGTAGATAGCAAAGGTTCCCTTAAGGCGATGTTTCTTACCAAAAATTGGTTCAGACCAGCAACTTCCCAGGTTATGACTAAGCGCTAAATCTTTAAAGGAAGCCCAGAACGGATGAGTCTCAATATCTTCAACAATTACACGCTCACGACGGAATGCCGCCGTACCGCATGATCCGACCCCTTCACCTATCTCAAGCCCATGAATCGCGTTTTGGTAACCTTTTGGTAATGAGGGTGCAGCGCAGCTCAGTAAGTGTTTACCTGTTTTATCCAGAAGTAAAATACTACATAAAGCTCCCGGGTATTGATTTTCAATACCCGTAAGCACTAGATTCAGAACATAACTCAGAGACTCACCTCTCAATGCCGCCTCCATCGCTCTGCTTCTGAGTTTTTCCAACATCTCATTATGTCGTTGCTCAGTAATGTCACTGCCGGAACATAGCACTCCAACAACATCACCGTTTTCATTAATACGTCTTTTATTTCGCCAAGTGATCAGACGTATCAAACCATTACGAGCACGAACCTTACTCTCGCTCAGATAGAGATCGCTATCAACTGAAGTACTATTTAGTAAAAAATTAAAGCCTTTTTGCTCTTCGAGACTATCAACAACTAAATCATCACTAAACCAGCTTTTCCCCAGCAGGTCCGCCTGGTTATATCCCAGAACCTCACTTCCTTTTCGATTGATCATCCTGATGCCGCCCTGCTGGTCAAGAACCATCATGATAGTATCAACCGTGTCCAGGTAGCTTTGAGCTCTATCCCGTTCCAGCAACACCTGTCGATGGGAAGCACTCAAACGGGACAAGACAAAAACCAGCATGAATGTGAATAAAAAACCGAAGAGCAGTATCCAGTATTCTATATGGTACGCTTCAGAGTGCAGCATCTTACTGCCCCAAACCTGTAGTGACCAGTTGCGCCCAAGCACCGTGAATTCAGATATATATGAAGCTCCGTCCATGTCACTGAAACTAGTGCCGGAAGAGGCTATCTCAACTATTTTCCCACTGGTCACATCATCAAGTTTCATAGCACTGACATCATGACCTATTACCTGCTTATCTATCAGACGTTGGGGTTTAACAACAGCAGCAATAAAACCGCGAAGCTCAGATCTCCCTTTAACGGGAGTAAGATCGTAAACAGGTCGAAAAAAGACCACTGACAAGTGACCGACTTCATCCCTTGCAAGAGCAAAAGGAGCGGTAGATAAGAATTGCGCTGACCCACTTAATAATCTATCAATTACTTCTACATTGTGGCTGCGCGAATAGGCATCTAAACCAACAACTCTACGCGCTGGCTCAAGTGGCTCAGAATACAGTATCGGATAGTAAACATCTTTTTTGGGCGAGGGGATAAGAGTGTTCGTTTTAGGCTTTAAAGCATTAATGCTACTTTGAAACCCTTCATCTACCAAAAGCTGCTCAAAGTTAGCCCTGTCTTTATGAACAACCTTTGGAATCCAGTGAAGCGCAAAAAGTTCTGAATGTCGTTTAAAGACAGACTGGGTAAAAGACTTAAAAGCGGCTCGGCTTATCTGCTGATTGTGGGTTACAAAGCTTGCGATTGAGTCAAGAATCTCAACAGTACTATCAACATGATTCTGTAGCTGCGCCCGATGTTCAGTTGCCACCTGGGCAATAAGTGACTGCCTCTGTCGTTGCTCAATAACAACCGTATACTGGTAAGCAATAATTGTGATTAGCAGACCAACAACTGCGGCGGCAACAGACATCAGAGCACTGTTGTTGGAGAAAATCTTTTTATTGTTGGCTAACATAGACCTGAATTCTGGCTATCCGGGGTTCAGCTTCTTGCCAGCGCTGCGTCCCCCCCACGGATAAGCAGCTGAACATCCATATCACACCGAAGTTTATTATCTCTTTTACATTGCCACTGTCATCAGCGTTAAACAAGATATAAAGCACTCCCTTAATCCAAAGAACAAGTCTATTCCCTGTCTTTGTATTCCGTCACCAGCACTTTTATCAGTAATACATTAAGATCATCTGATTAACTGATAAGCAACAACGAGACCTTGTACCAATACAACACAAATACAAATTTGTCTCAAACATAAATAGTTTCAGACGTACTTATTTCACTAGTTAATTTTATCTGTCATCCGTACTAATATATGCTTAATGAAACCCATGCCTAATCAAATCAAGTAATTGAAAGTTTCAACATCTGTGCTCTAGAGACGTATAACAAAAATAAAATAGGAAATGACAGTGTTAAAATATTTTTTACAAGATTACTTGATGATGCTTTTTCTGGCGATAGTCGTCATCGCCAGCGGTAGTGATATAGCTGTAGACATATCCCACGGGGCAAGTACAACTCACCTATTGCAAGAAGCTACTATTCTGCTCATTGCGCTGCTTATTTTATGTTGGTTAGTCGTCGATAACTTTCTCAAACGTAGCCAAATCAGGCGTATAAATCGTGAGTTGGAAGCAGTAAAAACTATGCCTGCCCCAGAATCAGAAACAGTGTTAGCGGCTCGTCACCAGCTGCGGCAGGCAATTACAGAACAGTTCAATGATTGGCAATTAACATCCAGTGAAAAGGATGTAGGCCAGATGCTACTTAAAGGCTACAGCCTGAAAGAGATCGCTGCCTTGCGAGGCACCGCTGAAAAAACTATCCGCCAACAAGCCTCCTCGACCTACCATAAAGCGGGGGTGCCTGGGCGGCATGCCTTTTCAGCATGGTTTATCGAAGACCTTCTCTAATAAATTAATAAACGCCTTCTTTAAATGATCACCTGATTATGCAGAGTTCAGCTTATCCAGCTGTTTCAATAGCGAATGTTTAAGCTGGTGTAGATCGAGAATACCTTCTCTCGCTCCACTTTCATCTCCTTCGCTCTTCAACGCCGGTAAGCTTATTAACATGAGAAAAGCTTGACCCAAGAAGGGTAAATAACGATAGTCCTCATACTCTACCTTTTTCAGCTAAACCCTCACTAATCTGGAACATTACATTGCTAAGCTATCGCCACTCTTTTCATGCAGGCAACTTTGCCGACGTTCTTAAACACATAGTGCTGGTCGAGATTCTTGAACATCTAAGCCAAAAAGATAAACCTTTTGACTATTTCGACACCCACTCTGGTGCGGGCCTTTACGACCTCTACTCTGAAACCGCCACTAAACTCGGTGAACATCAGGGAGGGATCAGTAAGCTAAAAGCGGACAAATGGCCCGAGCTAAAAAGCTATTTTGATGCTATCGATGGGTGCAACAAAGATGGAAAGCTACGTTTCTATCCCGGCTCCCCGCTTATCGCTACTCAATACCTGCGACAGAAAGATAAAGCCTGGTTATATGAGCTTCATCCGAAAGATTACCAATTACTCAAGCAAAATACCGCCAGACACCGCCAGGTTATAGCGACCAATGAGGATAGCCTGAGTAATGTTTTAGCACTCATTCCACCAGCTTCACGAAGAGGCGTAATGTTGGTTGATCCATCCTACGAGATAAAATCTGATTACGAAGATGTATTCAAATTAATAAAACAGGCCCATAGCAAATTTTCTACAGGTACCTATGCGCTCTGGTATCCGGTAGTAGATCGCCAGCGGATCAATAAATTGGAAAGACGCTTTATTAACAGCGGAATTAAAAACATCCAACGATTTGAGCTGGGTCTAGAGCCTGATTCAGTTGAACGAGGCATGACATCATCTGGAATGATCGTTATAAACCCACCCTGGAAACTGATGGGCAAAATGACTCAGCTGTTGCCCCGTCTCAGCAAGGCGCTGGACACCGGTGATGGTGCACTTTACCGGTGTGATCAACTGGTCGACGAGTAGTTTTCTATTCACTGAGCAAAACGGTAAAAACCAAACCCTGCAAAACAAAAAAAGGAGCCTTACGGCTCCTTTTTTAATTAGCTACGATTAAGACTTAGGTAACTTGAAAGTCCAGACAGAACCACCCTGGTTCAGATGCTTAACACGCTTAGCAACTTCACCACCCCAAAGCGGTACTGCACCACCCCAGCCGGATAGAACTGATAGGAACTGCTCGCCATCCTGCTTCCAGGTAATAGGTGAACCAACGATGCCGGAACCGGTGTTGAACTGATATTTCAGCTCACCTGTCTTAGCATCAAAACCTTTCAGGTAGCCTTCAGGCGTACCGATGAAGACCAGGTTACCAGCAGTTGCCAGTACACCACCCCAAAGTGGAGCATAGTTCTGGTAGCGCCATACTTCTTTACCCGTTTTCGGATCCATCGCTTTCAGAACGCCGATATGACTGTCATTCATAGGCGAGATAGTGAAACCTGCACCTAAGTATGCCGCGCCTTTCTTATAGGCTGTTGGCTCATTCCAGATATCCATCGCCCACTCATTAGAAGGCACATAGAATAACTCTGTATCCTGGCTATAAGCCATCGGCATCCAGTTCTTACCACCCAGGAATGCGGGGACAGCACGTACAGATGAACCTTTCTTGCCATCTTCAGTGACCGTTGGGTTACCCGGACGGAACGCCTCGTCGTAAATAGGTCGACCGTTCTTATCCAGGCCTTTCGCCCAAGTGATCTCATCAACGAATGGGAAGCCACGGATATAGTCGCCGTTAGTACGGTTCAAAACGTACATAAATCCGTTACGGTCAGCCGTTGCTGCCGCTTTAACCGTTTTACCATCAGCCTTATAATCGAATGAGATAAGCTCGTTTACGCCATCGTAATCCCAACCATCATGTGGTGTAGTCTGGAAGTGCCACTTGATCTTACCGGTATCAGGATCGATCGCTAGACGAGATGAGGAGAACAGGTTATCGCCAGGACGCATGTGAGAGTTCCATGGGGCAGGGTTACCCGTACCGATGAACAGCGAATTGGTATCCGGATCATAAGTTCCGCCCAACCAGGTTGCTGCACCACCACTCTTCCACAGATCGCCAGGCCATGTCTGACCCGCTTTACCGCCGGAGATACCGTTTTCAACCTTCTTGCCATCTTTCCAGATGTACCCCATATGACCTTCTACAGTCGGCCGGGTCCAGAGGATCTTACCGGTCGTCGCATCGTATGCTTCAACCTTACCTACGATACCAAACTCACCACCGGAAACACCGGTAATGATTTTGCCATTAACCACCTGTGGGGCTGCTGTGATTGAGTAGCCCTCTTTGTAGTCAGCTACCTTTTTCTTCCACTTCACTTTACCGGTCTTAGCATCCAGAGCGACTAACTTAGCATCCAACGTACCAAAGATGACCAGATCACCGTAAAGCGCAACACCCCGGTTAATTACGTCACAGCAAGGCATGATGCCATCGGGTAGACGAGCGTTATATTCCCAAAGTTCATCACCCGTTTTTGTGTCTATCGCAAATACCCGTGAGTAAGATGCCGTTACATACATAACGCCATCTTTAACCATCGGTTGGGATTCCTGACCCCGTTGTTTCTCACCACCGAAAGAGAAAGCCCATACCGGGCGCATATCCTGCACGGTATCAGCATTGATCATATCCAGCGGGCTGTAACGTTGCCCCCTTGGGCCCATACCGTTGGATACCACGTCTTCTACAGTCATCTGATCTTGCATGATGTCTTTATCAGTTACGCCTGCCTGAGCGATACCTGATACAGACATTGCCGTTACCAATGCTGTTACAGCAAAACTGCCGCCGAACTTTTTCATTGCAATGCTCCTTGATTAAGGATTGTTCTTATTTTCTGACTATCGAGAGGGCTGGATACAGACCCCAGACCTACCCATATTTTGGGAAAATACCAGCTTTACAACAATTAACCGGGGGAATGAGTTTTATACATACTTAGTACTAATACTTACTAAACAGGTATCAAAACTCATAGGCCAACACGCTGAGCAGAGATAAACCCTCGCCGCTCAAA
>JAGPUU010000172.1 GCA_018067325.1 Amphritea sp. | reverse complement strand
CTTGAGTATCTATATCTGGGTTACTGGATCAGAGAATGCCAGAAGATGTCCTATAAAGTCGCCTACAACCCCCTCGAGATGCTACTTCATGGTCAGTGGATTGTTGTTGATTAGTAAAATCCGTCAAATCTCTTTGATAATTATAGAAAAGTAAGGCAAAATACTGCGCTGCAAAATGTAGAGTTTGCAATTAATTTAATTGGGTAGGTAGAATGGCTAAAGAAGACAGCTTTGAAATGGAAGGCGTTGTGACCGACACTCTGCCTAACACAATGTTTCGGGTAGAACTCGAGAATGGTCACGTTGTAACCGCACACATCTCAGGTAAGATGCGTAAAAATTACATCCGCATCCTGACCGGCGACAAAGTAAAGGTTGAGTTGACGCCTTACGACCTTAGTAAAGGGCGCATCACCTACCGCGCACGCTAATAAAAAAAACGGCCTACGGGCCGTTTTTTTTATATCTAATTTTCAGAAATATAGAAGGCTCGGTGAATTAAGCAGCAACCACCGCATATATCTCTATTTCATTATCAGCATTCACAGTGATATCCACTTCACCACCGCCCTCAGAAAGTTCGCCAAACAGAATCATCTCGGCTAACGGCTTCTTCAGTTCCTCCTGAATCAAGCGTTTCATAGGTCGTGCACCCATAGTTACATCATAACCTTTTTCAGCAAACCACTGACGCACATCATCATCAATATTCATCACCACACTTTTATCATCCAGTTGAGCCTGAAGCTCCGTCAGGAATTTATCTACAACACCGGTGATAACTTTAGGCGATAGCGCTTTGAACTGAATAATGCCATCCATGCGGTTGCGGAACTCGGGGGTGAATAGCTTTTTAATCGCTTCCATACCATCCGTCGTATTATCTTGCTGACTAAAACCGATCGAGGTCCGGGCCATCTGCTCTGCACCCGCATTAGTTGTCATAACTAGTATGACATTTCTAAAGTCAGCTTTACGCCCGTTGTTGTCAGTCAGAGTACCGTTATCCATCACCTGTAGCAGCAAGTTGAATACTTCAGGGTGAGCCTTCTCTATCTCATCCAGCAGAAGAACCGCATGGGGAGACTTGGTAACCGCTTCAGTCAACAATCCGCCCTGATCATAACCAACGTAACCAGGAGGTGCGCCAATCAAGCGAGAGACAGTGTGACGCTCCATATATTCAGACATATCAAAGCGAATTAGCTCAATGCCCATAATGCGTGCTAATTGAGTCGTTACCTCAGTCTTACCAACCCCTGTTGGGCCGGAAAACAGGAATGACCCTACAGGTTTATTTGGCTCGTTCAGACCCGCGCGGGACAGCTTAATCGCTGCTGACAGCGTATTAATCGCCTCGTCCTGACCCAATACAACCATTTTAAGATTGCTATCCAGCTTTTTAAGCTGCTCTTTATCAGAGGCCGTCACGCTTTTAGCTGGGATGCGCGCTATCTTAGCCACTACAATCTCAACATCACGGACATCAATAATAGAGTTGCGCTCGCTCTCTTTTAAAAGCTGCTGATAAGCGCCTGCCTCATCAATTACATCGATTGCCTTATCGGGCATATGCTTATCATTAATGTAACGATCGGCCATCTCCGACGCGACACGTAGAGCTTCGTCGGTGTACTTGACGCCATGATGAGCCTCAAATCGACTCTTAAGACCCTGCAGAATTCTGTAAGTATCCTCAACCGAAGGCTCAAGAATATCCACCTTCTGGAAGCGTCGCGCTAGTGCTCGATCTTTTTCAAAAATACCGCGGAATTCCTGGTAAGTCGTAGAACCAATGCAGCGTAACTGGCCAGAGCTTAGTAAGGGTTTCAGCAGGTTCGAGGCATCCATTGAGCCGCCTGAAGCAGCGCCAGCACCGATAATCGTATGAATTTCATCGATGAACAGGATTGCATGCTCCTGATTTTTTATTTCATTTAGCAGGCCTTTGAGGCGTTTTTCAAAGTCACCACGGTATTTTGTACCCGCCAACAATGCGCCTAGATCAAGGGAATACACAATGCTGGAGGCGATTACATCAGGCACGAGCCCCTCAACGATATGCTTAGCTAAGCCTTCCGCTATAGCGGTTTTACCAACACCCGCCTCACCAACAAGCAATGGATTGTTCTTGCGGCGTCGGGAGAGGATTTGAATAACGCGCTCAACCTCATCATCCCGACCCACTAAAGGATCGATGCGACCAGACATTGCCTGTTCGTTTAGATTGACCGAGAAGTTAGCCAGAGGGCTTTTATCCTTTTCGGTTGCGGTATCGCCCTCCAATAGACCTTCTTCACTGGTATGGCTATCATTTTCTTCGATCTTCGAGATGCCATGGGAGATATAGTTGACGATATCGATCCTCTCAATACCCTGCTGATTCAGCACATAGACAGCTTGGCTCTCCTGCTCACTAAAGATAGCAACCAGAACATTAGCGCCGTTTACTTCGCCTCTGCCGGATGATTGAACATGAAAGACAGCCCGTTGCAGAACCCGCTGAAAACCCAAGGTTGGCTGAGTTTCAACATCAGGAATATCATCAGGCAACAAGGGTGTCGTATCTTCAATAAAGGTGCTCAGCAAGCTGCGCATTTTATTGAGGTCAACACCGCAAGCATCAAGTACAGCTCGTGCTTCTGAGTTATCGAGCAGCGCCAACAGCAGGTGCTCAACTGTCATAAATTCGTGGCGTCTAGCGCGCGCACTTTTAAAGGCGACGCTAAGCGTATCTTCAAGCTCTTTATTTAACATACCTAACGCTCCGCTACGCTTTTTCTACTTCACACAGGAGAGGATGGCTACTCTCTCTGGCATATTGATTCACTTGTGTCGCCTTGGTTTCAGCGATGTCTCGGGTAAAGACTCCACATACACCCTTCCCTTTAGTATGGACCGCCAGCATCACTTGTGTAGCTTTTTCCTGATTCATTGCGAAAAAACCCATCAAAATCTGTATCACAAAGTCCATAGGGGTATAGTCATCGTTCAATAAAACGACTCTATACATAGAGGGGCGCTTAAGCTCCGGTTTAGCTTCTTCCGTGACTAGCCCGGTATTATGATGATCAGGAGACTCATCTGAATCTCCTGACATATTTATTGCATAAAGCCCTGTTCGCATATCATATCTCAAAAAAATGTACAAAAATTTACAACCCATTTTGGGCACCCCTTATTGCAAGGGGGTTACGGGCGAATGTTATACTCAATATTGCAGGAGTAAGAGTATAAGTAGTATCGGTTGTCCCTGCGTTTGACAAGGAACTTTCGCTCATGTTGCATCATTGTAGCAAGAGAGTTTGTTGCGGTAACAGGCCTAAAGGTAAATACAGGCCTTGGTAATTCGGATATTGGGGGACACCAATGCACACAGGGAAAGTCAAATGGTTTAATAATGCGAAAGGGTTTGGTTTTATCGTTTCGCCGGATTTTGACGAAGATTTATTCGCTCATTTTTCTGTAATACAGACCGATGGCTACAAAAGCCTCAAAGCGGGCCAGGAAGTAGAGTTTGAAACAACACCAGGACCTAAAGGAACGCATGCGGTAAACATTAAACCAACAATGCTAACTGAAACGGAGGATATTTAGCAGCCAGATAATACTGGCGATACAAACAAGACGTTATAATCGCAGTTCTATATCCCCTGGATAGTAAGAGAGGCAGAAATACTGCCTTTCTTATACCCCACCTTTAGTTTTTATCGTTTCAATCTGATTAATCTTGCAAGACCTCTATAGACACTGCTAACCTGCCCTGCTTATCAGCTAAGCCGGTTAAGTAGGCCAGAATCATGTCTGAAATAATAATATTTAATAAGCCTTTTCAGGTGCTTACACAGTTCACTGATACTGAAGGCAGAAGCACCCTCAGCGACTTTATTAAGCGCAAGGGAGTCTATGCTGCTGGCAGATTAGATTATGATTCAGAAGGGCTTTTAATTCTCACCGACGACGGCCAGCTACAGCATCAGCTGGCAGATCCCAAGTTTAAACTAGAAAAAACATACTGGGCTCAGGTTGAGGGAGAGATTAACGATGGCGCGCTGGAACAGCTACGCAAGGGCGTTGAGCTTAAAGATGGCATAACCCGCCCTGCACGCATAAAAAAACTATCTTCACCATCAGTCTGGCCGCGCAACCCACCTATTCGTGAGCGCAAAAACCAACCAACCAGCTGGATTGAACTAAAAATCAGCGAAGGAAAAAACCGCCAGGTCAGGCGAATGACCGCGGCGGTGGGCTTTCCTACTCTTCGACTGATACGAGTGGCGATCGGTAACTGGACTCTGGATGGATTAGCGCCTGGAGCGTTTCGAACAGAACAGATCAACATTCCTGCCTCCAAATCTAAACCAAGATCCAGACCTGAGACAGTCAGAAAAGCCAGAAGAAAACCTGACCGAAGAACCCGCTAATTCAGATTACCAATTATCAGCAGCATCCAGATCCGTTTGCTTAGCTTCTACCCAGTGCTCGCCCTCAGTGGTGATCTCTTTTTTCCAGAACGGTGCGTCACGTTTAAGGAAATCCATAATAAACTCTGCCGCTTCAAAGCCCTCACTCCGGTGAGCACTGCCCACGCCGACAAAAACAATGTTTTCATTCAATGTCAGCCGACCGATACGATGGACAATAACTATATTCCCCAAGGACCAGCGTTCACGGGCCTGTAATGCTATTTTAGCTAAGGCCTTTTCAGTCATTCCTGGGTAATGTTCCAGATACATAGCTTCAAGCGACACGCCCCCTTCAAGCTCTCGTACAATGCCGGTAAAGGTGACTATCGCCCCGTTGCTCGCATCGTTTGCCCGTACCTGCTCAGACAATTCTGCAATCGAAAAGTCATCTTTCTGAATCGAAATACTATCTTTAAACAAACTCACCCCAAACTACTCCTTAAACTACAGCCAAAAGCGGTCATAAATGATAAAGTTGCCAACCTGAGCAGTCTGCTAACAGCCATTAAATATGGTGCGGTTACTAAAATTCATGACTCTGTCATAGCAGACTTAGTCCCGAGCTTTTAATATACGGAATTGCGAATGCGTTGGACACCCCACGCCACTGTGGCAACGATAATTGAAAAGGATGAAAAGTTTCTCTGCGTAGAAGAACAATCAGTATCACGCGGAGAACTGGTTATTAATCAACCTGCAGGTCATTTAGAAGCAGGCGAAACTTTTATCCAGGCGGCCATTCGCGAAACCCTTGAAGAAACGGGCTGGACAGTGACACCGACCGCACTGGTGGGCATCTATACCTATACAGCCCCGGCAAACGGTATCACCTATCATCGTTACTGTTTTGTAGCTCAGGCAGATAGCTATGATGCAGACAGTCCTCTGGATACAGGCATTGAGCGTGCATTATGGCTTAGCCGGAAAGAGCTGGGGCAACGAGAGAGCCAACTACGCAGCCCTATGGTGACCCGATGCATCGACGACTACCTTCGCGGCACACGGTATCCGCTGGCGTTAATTGTAGAAGATGAGACGGTTTAACCTAATTCTATCTACACAGCATTGAAATCGGCGACTCTGGTCGCATATTAATTAAAAGTATTTAACTGTTTTTAAGGTCATTCAGACGCCCTATGTCAGATCCAGCAAATATTAAAGTTATCGTCGGCATGTCCGGCGGCGTTGATTCATCAGTATCAGCACTCCTGCTTCAACAGCAGGGATATCAGGTTGAAGGCCTGTTTATGAAAAACTGGGACGAAGATGATGGTACAGATCACTGTACCGCCATGGATGATCTGGCTGATGCCCAGGCCGTTAGCGATAAGCTGGGTATAAAGCTACATACAGCGAACTTCGCTTCAGAGTACTGGGACAATGTCTTCGAGCACTTTCTTGAAGAGTATAAAGCGGGACGCACCCCAAACCCGGACATCCTCTGTAACCGAGAGATTAAATTCAAAGCGTTTCTCGACTACGCCAAAGTGCTCGGCGCCGATATGATCGCCACCGGACATTATGTCCGCCGGGCAGAACTTAACGGCAAGACCGCCCTATTCAAAGGCCTTGATAACAATAAAGATCAAAGCTACTTCCTCCATCAGGTAGGCTGCAATGAGCTAGCGCTTACCCTGTTTCCCGTGGGTGAGCTGGAAAAACCAGAAGTACGTCGACTGGCAGAGCAGTATGATTTGATAACCCATGACAAAAAAGACAGTACGGGTATCTGCTTTATTGGAGAGCGCAGGTTTACTGATTTCCTTAAGCAATACCTGCCCGCTCAGCCAGGAAAAATTGAAACCCCTAGTGGCGATACCATTGGCCAGCATCAGGGACTGATGTACCACACCATCGGTCAGCGACAGGGCTTAGGCATCGGAGGATTGAAAAACTACCCAGAAGAGCCCTGGTTTGTTGCTGAAAAGGACCTTGAGCGCAACGTATTAATCGCCGTACAGGGACTGCAACATGATCTGCTGTTCAGCAACTGGCTGAACGCCAGCGATATTTTCTGGATCAACGGTGAAAAGCCGGCGCTGCCGATGAGTTGCAAAGCAAAGGTACGTTACCGTCAGGCTGACCAGGCCTGCACTGTAATAGCTGACGGCGAGGGTTACAGAATTGAATTTGAAGAACCACAGCGGGCCGTCACTCCAGGCCAGTCTGTTGTTATCTACAGTGACGAAATTTGCCTCGGCGGTGGTGTAATAGAAACCACTGGCAAAGCATAGGGATACAGGTAAACAATATGTCCAGAATAGATGATCAACAGGCAATTGCACTCGCAGGACTATTTCAGGCGGCCAGCCTGGTTGAACAGATATCGACCCGTGGAATGGTGCCGCAGAACAGTTTTGAAACCTCTCTGGCAAGCATCTTTGTAACAAACCCTGAAATAACAGAAGAGATCTATGGCGGCACAGAAAACCTGCCAATTAATCTTAGCCAAGGCTTTCGGGGGTTACAGGAGCTGCTAGATAAAAGCAGAACAGAGCAGAACCCGGATACCATCCGCTATGGCTTAAGTCTGATGCATCTTGAACGCAAGCTGAGTAAGCGGCCCGATCTGTTACAAAAAATTGGTGAGAAAATTGATAAAATTTCTCAACAGGCTAACTATTTTGCCGACCCGGATACTGAGTTAACCGATAATCCGGCCGCATTCACCCATCCTTCTGTCGTCGCTAACCTTGCCAGCCTCTATCAGGATACGCTAAGCACCTTTAACTTCAGAATTCAGGTTACCGGCGAGCCACGCCACTTACAAAACACTGAGAACGCAGCAAAAATACGTGCTCTATTGTTGGCGGGCATTCGCGCAGCGATGCTTTGGCGCCAGGTTGGCGGTAAGCGTTGGCATCTACTGTTTTTTAAATCCAGACTGCGTCCAGCGGTTAAAAGAATCAGTCGTCGCGGCTGATCATTCAGCTCATCTTGACCCGGATGAGCCAAACAGACAAAAAAACACCCTGCACATTTTCCCTGCGCCTTGAATTTAGCTATAATTCGCGCTCAAAATTTAACCCAGTCAGGTATTTACTCGATATGGATCTTTCTTCTCTTTCTGCGATCTCTCCAATTGATGGTCGTTACGGCAGCAAAACAGCTGATCTGCGCCCTGTATTCAGTGAGTTCGGCCTGATTCGCGCACGCGTTACAGTTGAAGTTCGCTGGTTGCAGAAACTTGCCGCTCTTCCTCAAATTACAGAAGTTCCAGCATTAAGTGATACTGCTAATGCGGTTCTTAATGCTCTGGTCGATAACTTTAGCGAAGCTGAAGCTAACCGAGTAAAAGAGATTGAGCGCACCACCAACCACGACGTTAAGGCGGTTGAATACCTGATTAAAGAGCGCATTGCTGATAATGCCGAGCTGGCAGCTATCAGTGAGTTCGTTCACTTTGCCTGTACCTCTGAAGATATCAATAACCTGTCCCACGCGCTGATGCTGAAAGAAGGCCAGGATGTCATGCTGCCGGTTATGCAGCAGGTGACCGACGAGATAGCTCAACTGGGACGCGCTTACGCGACTCAGCCTATGCTATCCCGTACCCATGGCCAGACCGCATCACCTACCACTGTTGGTAAAGAGCTGGCTAACGTTGCTTACCGTCTGCAGCGTCAGATTAGCCAACTTAAAAAAGTAGAGCTGTTGGGTAAGATCAATGGTGCTGTAGGTAACTACAACGCGCATATCTCTGCTTACGCAGATGTGGATTGGGCTCAGAATGCTCAGGAGTTCGTTGAAGGTCTGGGTCTAAACTTTAACCCGTACACGACTCAGATTGAGCCTCACGATTATATCGCTGAGCTCTTTGATGCCGTGTGCCGTTTCAATACTATCATTATCGATTTCGATCGTGATATCTGGGGTTATATTTCACTGGGTTATTTCAAGCAAAGAACAATTGCTGGTGAAGTTGGCTCTTCGACTATGCCGCACAAAGTTAACCCGATCGACTTCGAAAACTCAGAAGGAAATCTGGGTATCGCTAACGCCATCATGCAGCATCTATCAGCCAAGTTGCCTATTTCTCGCTGGCAGCGTGACCTCACCGACTCTACTGTTCTGCGTAATATGGGCGTTGGTTTCGGCTACAGCCTGGTCGCTTATCAGTCTAGCCTTAAAGGTATCAGCAAGTTGGAACTTAACCCGACTCGCCTGGATGCAGATCTGGAAAACAGCTGGGAAGTACTAGCTGAACCAATCCAGACAGTTATGCGTCGTTATGCTATCGAAGAACCTTATGAAAAACTTAAGGCGCTGACCCGCGGTCAGGATATGAACAAGGAGACCATTATGGCCTTTGTTGATACGCTTGATATGCCTGATGCAGCTAAAGATGAGCTTAAGCAACTGACGCCTCATAGCTATATTGGTAACGCTGTAGATCAGGCTAAAGCTATCTGATCATTCCGTTTCTATCGTAAAAGCAGAGCATTGGCTCTGCTTTTTTATTGCTTCAATAAACACATTAAGAATCAATGGTAACCATTTGTTATTATGGAAAAAATAATATCATCTGATAACGTTGAAATACGTTATTTAAGACTTGGTAAGGGCAGCCCTGTTATCTTCCTGCACGGCTGGAGTGCAGGCGCCAGGGACTGGTTACCTTTTGCATCTGAACTGGCAGATCAGCATGAAGTCTTTTGCTGGGATGCCCGAGGACACGGCGGTCATCCGATAGCTGATTCCGCCAGTACCCATGTCCGTGATATGGCCAGCGATCTTCAACAACTGATCGAACACCATCAATTAAGCAACGTTACACTGGTCGGCCACTCAATGGGGGCCCTGACTCTTTGGCAATATATTCGTGATTTTGGTTGTGACAAATTAGCCGGAGTTTGCATTATCGATCAGTCACCAAAGCTAGTGACTGATGATAACTGGCACAATGGGATCTATGGGAATTTCAATCAGGCAGCCAGTAACCGTCTGATCAGTAAGCTCAAAGAGGATTTTGCCGAGGGTCTGCTACAGCTAGTCGCTAATGGCTATAACCGTAAATCTTATGAAAGTTATCAGCGAAATTCCCGTGGATTTCAGCAGATGCGTGAACACCTTCAGACTCTCGAAGGTGACCCTCTGGTGCGTTGCTGGGAAAGCCTGACCGAAGCTGATTACCGTGATGTACTGCCACGGATGGATATACCCGCCCTACTGATCTACGGTGATGAAAGCCAGTTCTACAGCCCTAAGGTTGCAGACTATGTAAGAGATAACATCAGACTCGCCGAGCTTCACACCTATGAGAACTCAGATCACTCGCCGCAGCTCTGGCACCGGGAACGATTTATCTATGATTTACGGACTTTCATTACAAAACTACAGGACTGCTAACTGACATCCATAAATGGTGTCAGAGTTTTTACATAGCCTGATAAAGAACAAGTTTTCTCAACACTATTAGCGATACAATCGCCGCCTGTTACTTCAGGCTGACAGAATAGATAAACGGATACAGCGCTGACATGCTTGAAAATATTCGCATCGTACTGATCAATACCTTTCATCCGGGCAATATAGGTGCCGCCGCCCGGGCCATGAAAAATATGGGTCTGAGCCAGCTTTACCTGGTCGATCCCCGTGTATTTCCTGATGAAGAAGCCGACTCCAGAGCCGCCGGAGCAAAAGACCTGCTCGAAAAAGCTGTGGTGGTCGGCACAATGGATGAAGCGATTTCTGACTGTCAGTTAGTAATAGGCACCAGCGCACGCAACCGCACTTTTGATCTACCAATCTTTGATGCCCACGACTGTGCTAAAAAAATTGTTGGCGAAGCCAAGCTGGGCAAAGTGGCGATTGTGTTTGGCCGTGAGACGATGGGACTGCATAACTCAGAGTTACAGAAATGTAATTACCATGTCTATATTCCGGCAAACCCTGAATATCCGGTACTAAACGTATCCGCTGCTATTCAGCTTGTTTGTTATGAGATCTGGCAGGCTCATAATAAGCAGGACTATGAAGAACATGAACAGCCCTACCCCCTAACCCGGGACATGGAGCTGTTTTATGAGCATCTTGAAAACGCTCTGCGTGGAACAAATTTCATCATTCCACAACACCAGGGCAAGGTTATGGATAAGCTGCGACGCTATTTCAATCGCTCCCGCCCGGAGCGAACAGAACTGAACATGCTCCGTGGTATTTTGACATCAATTGATGAAACCATAGCAAAAACAGTTACTTCAGAGACAGACAATAAAGGATCAGAATCATGAGTGAATCCCCTTTCGGCGACATCTCGATTGAAGAGTTTCTAAGGGACTACTGGCAGAAAAAACCTTTATTGGTTCGCAACGCTTTCCCTGACCTTGAAGCCCCCGTAGGTGCTGATGAGCTGGCAGGCCTCTCCCTAGAAGAGGATGTTGAATCCCGCCTTGTTGTCCAGAGCCCTGATGGCGCTGATTTTGATATTAAGCACGGCCCCTTTGACGAAGCTACCTTCACCAGCCTACCTGAGACCCACTGGACACTACTTGTTCAGGCTGTCGATCACTGGGTACCTGAAGCCAGTGATATCGTTGAGCAGTTTCGTTTTATTCCTAACTGGCGTTTTGATGATCTGATGGTCAGCTTTGCTAGCCAGGGTGGCGGTGTTGGCCCCCATTACGACAACTATGATGTATTTCTTATCCAGACTCAGGGTAAGCGTCGCTGGGAAGTCGGTGGTTTCTTTGATCAGAACTCACCTCGCCGACCCAATACACCGGTGATGATAATGACCGAGTGGGAACCCGAGTTTAACTGGGTTTTAGAACCCGGGGACATGCTCTACATCCCGCCGCAGGTTGGTCACAATGGGATTGGTGAATCCGATGATTGCATGACCTATTCAGTCGGTTTCCGCGCCCCTTCTCACGCAGAAATTATGCGGAGCTTTACTGATTTTGTAGGTGAAAAGCTGACATCAGAGTCCCGATATACCGATCCGGATCTAACCCTTCAGGATAACTCAGGCGAAATCACCCCCCAAGCCATTGATAAAGTACGTCAGATTTTCACCGGCTATCTTGCAGATGATGCCAAGCTCGGACAATGGTTAGGACAATATGTAACGGACCCTAAGTACCCCGACCTGGACCAGGCACCTGAAGAGGCAATCTCCACAGACCAACTTCGGACGGCACTAAATGAAAGCGACCTTTATTTTGTACGTAACGAAGGGGCACGCTTCTCATATAGTTTAAACACCGAAGATGAATTGCAGTTCTTTGCCGATGGTCGCAGCTTCCAGCTTTCTGGTACTAGCTGCACTCTAGCCGCAAACCTTTGTAGGAACCCTGCAATTGTTATTAATCAAGGCGAGTGGTCCGAGCAACAATTGCAATTATTGGTAGACCTCTTCAACCAGGGCTCGATCTATCTGGAAGACTGAAATGCAGCAGGTATAAGCTAACCATATAGCCGCCAGTCTCAATCGGCGCACCGCCATGTCGATTGATTGACGCCTATGTTCAGCTCGCAAGAAGGCCACTTATTAGTGGCCTTTTTTTTCAGATCCAGCCTATTCGCTAGATATCGCTATAAATCTTATGCATAACTACCATTTCGCTGTTTTTGTAGTGACTGCTGTATATAATTTTTAAGAATATATATACCTATATATATAACTAATTATTTTTGTAAAAAGCATTTTTTCTATACGGCCAGAAAGTCATTAGACTTTCGTCTATAAAGACCCGAAGCGTGATGATTAAAGGCTTTGCTGCAACGCAACAGATATCACCTTGTGTAGTCTGACTACAAAGACCAAGTTATAAGGGCTTGTAATAGATTTACAGCAATTGTGCTCTGCACAAAAAGACTTTGACAGCCTCCCTATAAAGCCCGATTATTAGCATCTCTTTTAAGTGTCAGCCACTTCGACAATTTGCTGACGTAAGACGCAAACCGCTATTAGCAAAGCCACCTATTAAAATATAACGGCCTTAATAGTAGCGATCAAACAGAAGGATTAACTATGTCTAGTCTGAATCAAGATATCCAAACCGTTGCAGGCCTGAAAGAAACCCACGGTTCTGCCTGGGACGCTATCAACCCAGAATCTGCTGCCCGCATGCGTGCGCAGAATAAATTCAAAACGGGCCTGGACATCGCTCAGTACACCGCTGATGTTATGCGCGCTGACATGGCAGCCTTTGACGCTGACAAGACTAAATACACTCAGTCTCTGGGTTGCTGGCACGGTTTTATTGGCCAACAGAA
>JAGPUU010000157.1 GCA_018067325.1 Amphritea sp. | reverse complement strand
AGTATTCCTATTTTCACCGTTACCCTCCAGCATCCAAACTTTCCAGACAAAAAAAACCGCTGTTACCAGCGGTTATCTATTTCCATAAAGCCTATCTAAATCAAGTGTTAACTTTTCACTAAACTAGCGTCCATAAACGCACTCATCCAGCCTGCCACTTTCACTGAATCTGTAGCAGCAGCTTCAGCACGGAGCATTTCCAACCCTGCGTCAGCAATCTCATCAGGAATGACAGCCCCCTTCCTTAAAGACACCAGATCAGTTTCATAGCTAAGATTAAATTCAGGGTGCGCCTGAAGCGTTAAAATATTATCGCCATACTGTAACCCTGCATATTTGCAAAAGTCAGATTCAGCAAATACTCTTGCTCCCTCAGGTTTTTCAGTAATCTGGTAACGATGCATAGCACTGATGGTAAATTGATCTTCATTACCGCTGATAAAACCATTATCACCTATCAAACTATAACTATGCAGACCAACGCCCCAGCCCCCTTCATAAGCCTCAACCTTGCCACCGAACGCTTCGGCGATAATCTGATGCCCAAAACAGATACCCAGTATAGGACGACCCGCTTCATTAATTTCAAGAATCAACTGCTTCAGCTTATCCATCCAATCCCGGTTTTCATCGACATTGAACTTTGATCCGGTAATCACCCAGCCTTCACACTGCTGAGGAGTTATTGGAAAGACACCATCACGAACATCAAAAACCTCATATTCAAAATCTGCTTCCACCTGGGCAAACAACTCAACAAACATATCAGCATAGGTGCCGTACTGATTCAGAAGCTCATCCGGGGTAATACCGGTCGCCAAAATACCAATTTTCATCATCTTTTCTCTTTCTAAAAACAACTACGCCCTCTTTCAGAGGGCGTATTTTTAAAGCCCTGTATCACTCTTCGCTTGCAAGCAACTTAGACTGACGCCGCATCTGATACATCGCACCGATCACACCTATCGCTACTACAGCAATCATTAGTGTCGCCAATGCATTCACTTCAGGAGACACGCCTAAGCGCACTTTCGAGAAGATAACCATCGGCAGAGTACTATTACCCGGACCCGAGACAAAGCTGGCAATTACCAGATCATCAAGCGATAGGGTAAAGGACAGTAACCAGCCCGAGATAATGGCCGGCATAATCAGTGGCATCGTAATCAAAAAGAACAGCGACGAAGGCTTCGCTCCCAGATCCATTGCCGCCTCTTCAAGCGTCTCATCCAACTGTGACAACCTTGACTGCACAATAACTGCTACATAGGCCATACAGAAAGTTACGTGGGCAATAATGATGGTGCCGGTACCCCGACCCGATGGCCAGCCAAACATACCTTCCATCGCAACGAACAGTAGCAACAATGAAAGACCAGTAATAACCTCAGGCATAACCAGCGGCGCACTGATCCAGCCGGACAACACCATCTTGCCTCTAAAGCGACCGAAACGACTCAGTACAAACCCAGCCATGGTTCCCAGTACCACTGCAACACTGGCGCTGATAAAAGCGATCTTGAAGCTTAGTAACGCTGCATCAATAATCTGCTCATTACGAAACAGCTCACCGTACCACTTCAAAGACCAACCACCCCAGACAGTAACCAGCTTTGACTTGTTAAAGCTATATACCACCAGTGCAATCATCGGTGCGTAGAGGAAAATAAAACCCAAGGTTGCCGATGTCGTTAAAAATATTGATCTACGTTTCATCAGATCGCCTCCTCTTTACCCTGACTGTTACGGATCAACATGATCGGTAACACCAGCACTATCAACATCACAATGGCTACAGCAGACGCCATCGGCCAGTCCCTATTGAGGAAGAATTCATCCCACAACACCCGACCAATCATTAGCGTATCAGAGCCTCCCAGAAGAGACGGAATAACAAACTCACCTACTGCGGGTATAAACACCAGCATGCAGCCCGCGATAATACCCGGCATCGCCATCGGTACCGTAATCAAAAAGAAACTGGTAGCAGGCCTGGAACCCAGATCTTCCGCGGCTTCCAGTAACGTCATATCCATCTTCTCCAGAGCACTGTATAGCGGCAGAACCATAAAGGGCAGATAGGTATAAACAATACCGATGTAAACGGCAAAGTCGGTCTGCAACATAATCAGAGGCTGATCAATGATGCCGGCACCCAGCAAAAACTCATTGATTAATCCGTTCTTCTTCAGAAACCCCATCCAGGCATACACCCGCAACAAAAAAGATGTCCAGAATGGCAGAATCACCAGCGCCAATAACAGGCCCCGGGCAGAAGGTTTACTACGGGCAATCATATAAGCGATAGGAAAGGCGATTAGCAACGTAAATACTGTCGAGATCCCAGCAATCTTAATTGAACTCAGATACGCATCAATATAGAAAGTATCTTCGAACAGATAGAGATAGTTTCCCAGATTCAGCTTAAGGTTTAGGTACGACTCTTCTAAGTCCCAGTCCAACAATGAAGTATAGGGAGGTACCGCAATCGCCGATTCCGATAACGATATTTTGAATACCACCAGAAAAGGGATAAAGAAAAAGATCGCCAGCCACAGAGTCGGTACTGAGACAACTGAAAGACGCCCCCAGTTAACTCTTCTAATAAAATTAAACTTTGTCAGACGTGAACCTGAGCCATCCACCCAGGCAGAACCTGTCGGAGTACTCATGACGTCAACACCACGCTACTGTCAACATCCCAGAATAGATAAACCTCGTCATTCCAGGTCAAACGTTCGCCCGCTCCCCGGGTAATATTTGGTTGCGTAATCCGCACCTCTTTGCCGCTGGTCAAGCGAACACGATATACCGAAAGACTGCCCATATAGGCGATCTCTTCAACGATACCTTTGATACAGTTCTCAGTCTGATCCGGCTTTTGTTTGCTTATCCGAGCCTTCTCAGGTCGCAGGGCAACATGCACCTTCTGATTCGGAGCGCAGCTGATACCGTGATTCACATAGAGAATCGCTCCGGCATCCTTGGATTTTATGCGCACTGAGTCCGGCTGATCTTCAATCACTTTACCTTCAAACAAATTGACAGAACCAACAAACTCAGCGACAAAGCGACTGTTTGGATATTCATAAACATCATGAGGCTCAGCCGTCTGGACGATCACACCATGGTTCATAACACCGATACGAGTCGCCAGTGTCATCGCCTCCTCCTGGTCATGGGTTACCACCACAAAGGTCACGCCCAGCTCTTCCTGAATATTGATCAATTCGAACTGGGTTTCTTCTCGAAGCTTTTTATCTAAAGCGCCCAGCGGCTCATCCAGTAGCAACAATTTAGGTCGCTTAACCAAAGAGCGAGCCAGTGCTACCCGTTGACGCTGACCACCAGAAAGCTGATTTGGTTTTCGCTTACCCAGATGCCCCAGCTGCACCATATCCAGCATTTTCGCCACCCGCTGCTTAACTTCGGAACGATCTAAGCCTTCCCGCTTTAAACCAAAAGCAACATTCTGCTCGACTGTCAGATGAGGAAACAAAGCATAAGACTGGAACATCATATTGATAGGGCGCTTCCAGGGGGGAATGCCCGCCATATCAACACCATCAACAATAATGCGACCACTAGTTGGCGACTCAAAGCCCGCCAGCATGCGTAACAAAGTACTCTTACCAGAACCGGAACCACCCAGCAGACAAAACAGTTCGTTCTTATAGATATCCAGCGAGATATTATCAACCGCGGTAAATTCGCCAAATTTCTTAGTAATATTTTCAATCTGCAGGAAAGGTTTAGCCCCATCCTGTTTCCACAAAGGCAGATTTACAGCTGCCTCGGAAGAAACCGGCGCTACACCATGCTGCTCGATATTT
>JAGPUU010000149.1 GCA_018067325.1 Amphritea sp. | reverse complement strand
TGGCGGTGAGGGAGGGATTCGAACCCTCGATACCTTGCGGTATACACACTTTCCAGGCGTGCTCCTTCGGCCACTCGGACACCTCACCACGTATATATTTACGATATCTTTTCAGATTTATAACCGCACGCTAGCGTGCTCGTTACCGTCGTGTAAACTCCGACATTCTCTGATGCCGATATCAGAGGCCGCGTACTTTAATGGAATTCAGGGTTGAAATCAAACATATGGAAAGCTTTTTAACGACTTTTTTAGGATTCGTTAAAAACGTTAACTTAGTACGGAATATAGCGGCTGAAAAAAGAAAACCCCGCCTGGGATAACTCCACGGGCGGGGCAGGTTTGGCTTTTAAAAGATAAGGGGTGGGACATACCCCAATGGGCTATCTTTTAGTCAGCCTGACGACGCAAGAACGCTGGAATATCCAGGAATTCCATATCATCGGTACCGGTTTTCCGTGTTTCAACCATAGGCTCCGGCTCTACTACCGGATTATCCTTAGCACGTACAGATTCGTTACGATTACGCATAACGGTTGGTAGTTCCAACTGGCTGTAGTCGCTCACAGCGCTGGCGGCCCGGCGGGAACCTGCAGCAGCAGAAGCGGAATTACTCACCACTCGAATATCCTGCTCTACAACACCACCCAAACCGGTCGCAACAACCGTCACTTTAATTTCTTCAGTCATTTCAGGGTCGATAACCGTACCCACTACAACCGTCGCATTGTCAGAAGCAAACTCTTCGATCACCTGACCTACATCGCTGAATTCACCCAGACCCAGATCCAGGCCTGCAGTGATGTTCACCAGAATACCGCGAGCCCCCATCAGATCAACATCTTCCAACAGTGGGCTGCGCACAGCCGCTTCTGCTGCTTCAACCGCACGATTCTCACCACGGGCTGAACCGGTACCCATCATAGAGGTACCCATCTCAGACATCACAGTACGTACGTCGGCGAAGTCGACGTTGATCATACCCGGGCGGATAATCAGGTCAGAGATACCCTGTACCGCACCTTTTAATACATCGTTGGCTTCATCGAAGGCTTTCATCAGGGTGCAGTTTTTACCCAGCACCTGGAGGAGTTTCTCGTTGGGCACGATTATCAGAGAGTCTACATTCTCAGATAGCTCTTTGATCCCCTCTTCGGCGATCAGCATCCGCTTCTTGCCTTCAAACGGGAAAGGCTTAGTGACTACAGCAACAGTCAGGATGCCTAATTCTTTAGCAACTTCAGCAACAATAGGTGCAGCACCCGTACCGGTACCACCACCCATGCCTGCTGTAATGAAAACCATATCAGCACCATTGAGCATCTCAACGATCTGATCACGATCTTCTATTGCCGCCTGACGACCAATATCTGGATTCGCGCCTGCACCCAACCCCTTAGTGATCTCGCCACCGAGTTGCAGGACATTACGGGAATCCATATGGTTCAAAGCCTGAGCATCCGTGTTCGCACAGAGAAACTCAACTCAGTCCACTTCACTGGATACCATGTGCTGCACAGCGTTACCGCCGCCACCACCAACGCCAATCACTTTGATGACCGCGTTCTGCGCTATATTATTGACTAATTCAAACATGTCCCATTCCTCCAGGTTCGTGCCCAACCCGCACCTGTTGCATTGCGTTTAATTCATCTGTTTTCTGTCACACCCTGCGAATTCAACGTTCACAGGCTCGTCAGAACTATTTATTTTTCTCTCGGGGTCTCTTTATAAAAAGAGCTTTTAAAAATTCCCCTGGAACCAGGATTTCATCCGGTTCAATACATTTGGACGCTCTACGCTGTCTTCAACTGCGACCGCTTCGCCCAGATGTTGATTATCTTGTTTGGCATATTGCAACAAGCCAACGCCGGTTGCGTAGATAGGGCTGCAGAGGATGTCTTCCATTCCCCGAACCCCTTTCGGTAACGCCAGTCGCACCGGCATATGGAAGATCTCTTCCGCCAGCTCTACGGCCCCTTCCATCTTCGCCGTACCACCGGTTAGTACAATGCCTGCTGCGGCTAAGTCTTCAAAACCACTGCGGCGTAACTCTGCCTGAACCAGGGTAAATAACTCGTCATAACGAGGCTCGACCACTTCAGCCAGTGCTTGTCGTGACAGATCTCTGGCCGGACGGTCACCAACACTGGGTACCTTAATGGTATCTTCCGCACTGGCCAGTTGAGCCAATGCGCAAGCATATTTAATTTTGATATCTTCAGCGTGAGGCGTCGGTGTCCGTAATGCCATGGCGATATCATTGGTTACCTGATCACCCGCAATAGGGATCACTGCTGTATGCCGAATCGCCCCACCGGTAAAGATGGCGATATCAGTGGTACCGCCACCCATATCGACCATACAAACACCCAGCTCTTTCTCATCTTCCGTCAGTACCGAGTAACTGGAAGCCAGCTGTTCAAGTACTGAGTCGTCCACCGCCAAACCACAACGCCGTACGCACTTTTCAATATTCTGTACCGCGTTAACTGCGCCGGTTACCAGATGAACTTTAGCTTCGAGCCGTACACCTGACATTCCTAACGGTTCGCGAATACCTTCTTGATTGTCGATCACATATTCCTGCGGCAGTATGTGCAGGATTTTTTGATCTGCGGGAATGGCCACCGCACGGGCGGCATCAATCACCCGTTCCAGATCGTGTTCCATCACTTCACCATCGCGAACTGCGACGATACCGTGGGAGTTCATGCTGTTGATATGACTGCCAGCAACGCCAACGGTGACCGAGTGGATCTTGCAGCCGGCCATCAGCTCGGCCTCTTCCACTGCCCGTTGAATCGAATGCACGGTGGATTCAATATTGACCACCACGCCCCGCTTTAAACCGCGTGACTCATGGGAGCCAATGCCAACGATATCGATCGTGCCATCCAGGCCAACTTCGCCCACCAGACACACCACCTTAGAGGTGCCGATATCCAGTGCTACGATCATATTGCTCGTCATTGCCATATCCAGTCAGTTTCACTCTAAATATCCGCTTCATGCTAACTAAAGCGGCATTAGCAGACCTCTTCTACCCAGCTCTGCACATTACTTGGTCAATTGCGGATGTTTTCATCCGATCAGCGCGCTCTTTTTGCCGCTACCGATATTATTTACAACTAAAGCAAAAAATAAACCAAAAAAATAATAAAAATGGGTATTTCTTTAAAGACAACGCTTTAGAAATTAAATAATTTATAAAAAAAACGCTCTATTTAACTATATCGGCAAATATCTGCCATCTTTAGCGCTAAATACCCTTGCTGCTTCTGCCTTTGCGGCAAATATACCATTTATTTACTTACCCCTCTATTTTTATCATATATCGCAACTTTTTTGTACAAAAAATATACAATAATCAATATTAAGTTTTGATTAATAATATACACTTCAATATTTAATCTTGACGTTTTTAAGAATTTTCAATATTTAATCTTGATGATTTTAAGAAATTTCAAAATACAGTTTTGATTTTTCAATAAAAATCAAAAGATCATATTGATATAAATAATTTGTAGTTTCTGAGGAATAAAAAAGACAAGTAAATACAGAGAAAAAAGAATTCAGCGACCGGAACGATAGCTATAGCCGGTATCAAAACTACGCCAGTTTTGTAGCTCTACAGACTGCTGCAAGTAAGTTCTGATGTTCGTCACACCATCTGCCAGATAACTGCTATCGAGGAAATTATCCAGCACTTCTTCACCCTGCGAGGACGCCGCCTGAAGGCAGAACGCAAGATAGCGAGGGAAAGGCAGAATATCATCGCGCCAGAGCGCACCCGTATAATAGCGCCCAACCCTCAACTCATACTCCGCCGGGGTTATACACTTATTCAGGCGGTACTCCATATCATCATAACCGGTGCACATCCGCCCAGATGTTTTAGCCCGCCGCTGCGATGAATCGCTACCTAGGCTATTACAGCGTAAAGTTTCGACCTCTACCCAGCGAAACCGATGTTCCCGCTCATAAAGCTCGACAAAGTCTTCCGGTGTGCATTCGAACTGGCTACAGATAATCTCACAATGATCGTCGGGTTCGGTGGAGCAGGAAGCCAACTCCCGACTACTCTGGTCTGCACCATGGCGACTGAGAAAAACAACACCCACTTTATTAAAGATACGGCGATAACCGGGGACACGGACTAAACGAAAGTTTTGCAGTGCTGGCACGGTCTGTCTGGCGGAAGCCTCAGATAATAGAGAACCGTAACCAACCACCGAGATCATCTGTCGAGGATCTCAAGTTGTTCGGCATCAGGGTCCGACTCAGAGGCACTCTGGGCCAGCGTTTTATCCAACTCTTTCTTATTCTTAACGCCTAATTTATGCAGCGAAGCCGCCTGATTGACCAGATTGCCCCGACCACTGCTGAGTCGCTTATGCGCCGTATCAAAGGCGTTCTGAGTCCGCCCCAGATGGCGACCCACATCATCAAGCGATTCGACAAAGCCGACAAATTTATCATGTAGCTCACCACCACGATGGGCGATCTCCTGAGCAAAACGATTCTGCCGCTCGTAGCGCCAGATATTATTGATCGTACGCAAAGTAACTAACAGGGTGGATGGGCTCACCAGAATAATATTGCGTTCATAAGCAGAGCTAAACAGCTCTTTATCCTGTTGTAGCGCTAACAGAAACGCCCCTTCCACCGGGATGAACATCAACACGAAATCCAGTGAACGAACCCCCTCCAGGTTTTGATAGGCTTTCTCACTCAACCCGCGGATATGGTTACGAATCGATTGCAGATGTTCCGTTAACGCCCGGTCTTGCAATACTGTTTCATCGGTAG
Source organism: Amphritea sp. (assembly GCA_018067325.1). GTDB lineage: Bacteria > Pseudomonadota > Gammaproteobacteria > Pseudomonadales > Balneatricaceae > Amphritea. Next base: position 393 of record JAGPUU010000149.1, on the reverse strand, counting down.
AGCAATACTGTTCATAGGCGGTCAGAGAGACTTTTGCATCGACGATGACATCTTTATCATCCGGCAGACGAATGATTACATCTGGCATATAGCGCTGCCCCTCTTCATTCAGAGAGACCTGGGTTTCATACTCATAACCCTTTCGCAGACCCGACTGTTCCAGCACCCGCTCGAGTATCACCTCACCCCAGTTACCCTGCGTCTTACTTTCGCCTTTCAGCGCGTTAGTCAGGTTAACCGCATCAACACTCATCTGTTGATTCAGCTCTTTCAGGTGGGTGATCTGCTCATATAGAGAGCGGCGATCTTTCGCTTCTTTATCGTAAACATCTTCAACCTTGCGCTTGAACTCACCCAGTTGATCTTTCAGAGGAGTCAACAGCGAGCCCAGCG
>JAGPUU010000146.1 GCA_018067325.1 Amphritea sp. | reverse complement strand
GCCGGACTCGAACCGGCACGCTTTTAAGGGCGGGGGATTTTGAATCCCCTATGTCTACCAATTCCATCATACTGGCGGAGACACTTAACTCTACATGGCTCTACAAGCCATTTTGATCATGCTGATTTGTTAATTTACTATATTAATCAAATCGTTGCAGTAACTTTATTGCTAGAGGGGTTGAATTTTGAATCCCCTATGTCTACCAATTCCATCACACTGGCACAAACGTGGAGCGTATTATACGTCTCGTTTTCGAGCGGTCAATGCGATTAGTGAAATATCATTAAAAAAATGAGTTTATCAGCGTTCTACGAATGCTCTTTCAATAACGTAGTGCCCCAAATCACCCTGTCGTGCTTCACTAAAGCCCATCTTGTCCAAAATCCGGGTGGTGTCTTTCAGCATGCTGGGGCTGCCGCAGATCATGAATCGGTCATTTTCAGTACTTAGTGCAGGAAGTCCCAGATCATCTGTCAACTTGCCCGATATGATCAGGTCGGTCAGCCTGCCCTGATTACGGAAAGGCTCCCGGGTGACCGTTGGGTAGTAGAGCAATTTATCGCTGATCATATCGCCAAAGTATTCATTTTCGGGCAGGTGGTCTTGAATCACATCGGCATAGGCCAGTTCTGATAGCTGGCGAACCCCGTGGGTCAGGATAACCTTGTCATATTGCTCATAAATCTCTGGGTCTTTAATGATGCTCAAAAACGGTGCTAAGCCTGTGCCTGTACTGATCAGGTAAAGATGCTTACCGGGCAGTAGATTATCGTTGATCAGCGTGCCGGTCGGTTTGCGGCTGATAAGTATCTGATCGCCCACCTGGATGCTTTGGAGTTTAGAGGTCAGCGGACCGTCTTGTACTTTAATGCTGAAAAATTCCAGCTGATCTTCATGGTTGGCGCTGGCAATGCTATAGGCGCGCATCAATGGGCGGCCTTCATGCTCCAGGCCTATCATCGTAAAGTGCCCATTCTTAAAACGGAAACCCGGGTCGCGACTTGTAGTAAAGCTGAACAGGGTATCGTTCCAGTGATGCACGCTGAGTACTTCTTCACGACCGATGTTTGACATGGAGCTACCTCAAAAATATCCGACTGAGTTATGTGTACATTCAGAGTATAAAAACGCTCTGGTTATTCCTTAAGTGCATAGTAGATCGAACTGTTATATTGTTAAAGACGATTATTCGGATAAATATAATCGGAAAAACAGATAATGAAATATACATTGCGTCAGTTGGAAGTGTTTCTGGCGGTCGCGCACTTTGACAATATCACCCGCGCGGCGGATAGCTTATCGATGTCACAGTCGGCGGCTAGTGGCGCGCTGCGTGATCTGGAAGATCAGTTTGATATACAGCTGTTTGATCGGGCGGGTAAGCGGTTGAAGATTAATGAACTGGGCCGGTTGTTGCGACCCAGAGCTGAAGCGTTGTTAGAGCGAGCGCAGAGCCTGGAGCTGGATATGGCTCAGCATCAGGTGGTAGGGCAGTTGAAGATAGGTGCCACTATGACGATTGGTAATTATCTGGCGATGGGTTTAATTGCGCGCTATCTGGATGAGCAGCCGAAAGCAAAGCTGGACCTTCAGGTGGCCAATACATCGGCAATCGTTGCTCGTTTAATCAACTTTGACCTGGATGTCGGTCTGGTTGAAGGTGAAATTCAGCATCCTGATCTGGAAGTGGTGCCCTGGCGAAGAGATCAGTTAGAAGTGTTTTGTGCGCCTGATCATCCGTTGGCTGGTAAGCATCAACTCAGTGATACTGATCTGCTGTCTGCTAGTTGGATTCTTCGGGAACAGGGCTCAGGAACCCGTCAAGCGTTTGACTGGGCGCTGCATGGGTTGCTGTCGGGCCTGAATGTACTGTTGGAGCTGGAACACGCTGAATCGATTAAACGGGCTGTTGCTGAAGGCTTAGGCATCGGTTGCTTATCGAGTATCGCATTACGGGAATCTTTTGAACTGGGGACGTTGGTTCCGTTACGAGTTGCTGGGCGAGATTTCAGTCGACAGCTTTATCTAGTGATAAACCGGCATAAATACCGTAGCGCGGGAATAGAGCGGTGGATTGAATTGTGTCATCAGGCGTGATGCCTGCTTTTTACTTGCTACTGGAAGCTCCCGTCTGGGATGGGAGCTCAGCGTTTTACAAATTTCTTACAAAATCGATAACTTCATCTGACTTTTTCCTTTTTAACTGAGCGTAGAGTAAATACAGCGGTGGCGTTGATCCACTATACTTTCACTCAGGAATTTGATCATGAACACTCAATCTGACAAGCATATGTTAAGACGAACTGTACGGACATTCGGATTTGTTTTACTGAGCCTGTTGCCAGTGTTGGCTCAGGCTAATCAGGTGAATCTGAATATTAATCTGGCAACCCCGGTGATGGAAGCAGAGCAAAGTCATCGGGCGTTTATTAAAATTTCACTGGAAGGCTTTAAACAGCAGGATAAGCAGGCACGGATACCGGCCAATGTGGCGATTGTATTGGATAAGTCGGGCTCAATGCGCGGTGATAAAATTCAGTATGCCCGTGAAGCAGCCATCATGGCGATTAAACGTCTTGATGAACGGGATATCGTGTCTGTGGTTAGTTACGATTCAAGGGTGCAGGTTGTAGTGCCGGCGACTCAGGTACGTGACCAACGGGCTATTTATAATGCGATCCGTAGTGTCCATGCGGATGGTAATACGGCGCTGTTTGCCGGCGTCAGTAAAGGGGCGAACGAATTACGTAAGTTTCTCAGCCGTAATAAGGTAAATCGGGTTATTTTGCTGTCTGATGGTTTGGCAAATGTTGGCCCTCAGTCTGCTTCTGAGTTAGGTGAGCTGGGTGCCTCGTTAGCAAAAGAAGGCATCAGTGTGACCACTATCGGGTTAGGGCTCGGTTATAACGAAGACCTGATGACCCGCTTAGCAGGTTTTAGTGATGGCAATCACGCTTTTGTTGAAAACGCTGAAGATCTGGCGTCTGTATTTCAGTATGAGTTTGGTGATGTTCTTTCAGTGGTTGCTCAGGGCGTAAATATTGAGATTCATTGTCGAAACGGTGTAAAGCCCATTCGTCTGTTGGGACGTGAAAGCGAGATTATTGGTAGCCGGGTAACAACCCGACTGAATCAGTTGTATAGCGAGCAGGAAAAATTCGTTATTCTTGAGGTAGAAGTGCCTGAACAGCAGGCTGAAACAGAGCTTGAACTCGTGTCAGTAAACGTTCATTACGATAATCTTCTGACTCAGAATCAGGAACAGTTAGCCGGTCAGAGTATTGCCCGTTTCAGTCGTTCAAAACAGGAAGTGAAGGCTGCCCGGGATGATAAGGCGCTTGAAGCGGCGGTTGAACAGGTGGCAAACGAATATAGTCGTGATGCGATTGAGGCTCGGGATAGTGGAGACCTGAAAGGGGCTAAGAAAATTCTTCAGGATAGTGCATCGTATCTAGGGTCTCAGGCTAAGTCGCTGAATTCACCGCGTTTGCTGGAACAGGAAGAGGAGGCCCGGCAGGATGCGCAAGCGCTGGAATCCGACCAGAACTGGAATAAGCAGCGTAAAGAGTTGAAAGCACGACAGTATAAGCGAGCCACTCAGCAGGCGTATTAATACGCGCGAAACAGAGAGAGTGACCGGGGATAAACGATGGCGTTTAATCCCCGGTACACGCCACCGGAAGGATCTGTGAAAAGACGAACACCACTATTACTCGCAGTCATTATCGCTCTGCCGCTGTTGTTACTGACCTGGTTTGGCGTGCGTTTGCAGCTGGATCAACAGCAGGTGGTTGCCCATCAATTAAGCAATCTGGTAACCGGTCGGTTGCAGAGTATTGATACACAGTTTCAGGAGCATTTTTTCCAGTTGCAGCAACGCTTTATTCTCCAGGCAGATGCGTTGCAGGAGGAAACGGCGGGGCAATACACGGTTGAAGGCGTACGCCGATTTATTGGTCAGTCGGCCGCGGTAAAACAGGTATTTGTCTTGTCTGCAGCCGGAGAACGTCGCTTTCCCCCATCAGACCAGCCGTTGAATCAGCAAGAGAAGAGCTTTGTTGAGCTA
>JAGPUU010000272.1 GCA_018067325.1 Amphritea sp. | reverse complement strand
GCAGGCGATCTTGGAAATCGGCGACATCAACGAAGCGCTGGAGGTGGTTGTTGAACTGCTATCCACCGATGCGGTAAAGGTAACGGTGGGTAATCGGGTGATTATCGAAAACTGGGGTGGGGCGAATGTTCTTGAGGGCGTTGTCGAGAAAGTTGAGCCTTGGGGTTTTACCAAGTTCTCAGCCCTGGGCGTAGAGGAACAACGGGTAAAAACCACCATTCAGTTTGCCAGCGATAACGAGCAGCGTGCCAGCCTTGGGCATGGCTTCAGAGTAGAGGCCCGCATCGTTATCTGGGAACAGCCAGACGCACTCACTGTTCCCTCCAGCGCTTTGTTCCGGGATGGCAGTCGTTGGGCGGTCTATGTGATTGAATCGGGTGTGGCAAGACTGAGGGCCGTTGAGGTGGATCATAACAACGGCATCAGTGCTGAAGTGTTGGGCGGTCTCGAAGAAGGCGAACAGATCGTGCTCTATCCACCCGCAGAACTGACTGACGGGAGCAAGGTGAAATCCCGCTCCTGAATCAGCTGTTCTGTATTAGAGATATTCGGCGTTAATCCTGCTGTTCATTGATGCTCAGTGCGATCGCTTCGGCTATTTTAATACCGTCGATCGCCGCCGACATAATGCCGCCAGCGTAACCTGCACCTTCCCCTGCTGGATATAATCCGCGGGTGTTGATGCTCTGCATATCATGGCCGCGCTTGATTGAGACCGGTGAAGAGGTACGGGTTTCAACGCCTGTTAGTAGTGCATCACTCTTGGCAAAGCCTTTGATCTTCTTGTTAAATTCAGGGATTGCTTCACGAATCGCTTCAATACAGAAATCGGGTAGCGCCTTGGAGAGATCGGTCAGCTTAATGCCTGGCTTAAATGAAGGTTTAACCGTGCCGATCTCTTCAGATGAAGCACCTTTAAGAAAATCTCCCACTTTCTGGGCTGGAGCATCGTAATTCTCGCCGCCCATCAGGTAAGCGTTACTCTCCAACTGACGCTGAAGGTCTATCCCGGCTAATGGGTTGCCGGGATAATCGGAAGGATCGATCCCTACCACGATAGCGCTGTTGGCATTGCGTTCCTGACGGGAGTACTGGCTCATACCGTTGGTAACCACCCGACCTTCCTCTGACGTTGCAGCAACGACAGTACCACCCGGGCACATACAGAAGCTGTATACCGAACGGCCACTTTTACAGTGATGTACCAGCTTATAATCGGCTGCGCCAAGAATAGGGTGGCCTGCATTTTTACCGAAACGGGCCTGATCAATCAGTGATTGCTCGTGCTCGATTCGGAAACCGATAGAGAATGGTTTGGCTTCCATATAAACATTTTTGTCGAACAGCATCTGAAAGGTATCACGTGCGCTATGACCTATGGCCAGAGCGACATGATTAGATTTGATGATTTCACCATCCGCCAGGGTAATGCCGGTTACCTGGCCCTCTTCGATATGTAGATCATCTACCCGGGCGCTAAAACGGATCTCTCCGCCCATCTCGATAATTTTAGCGCGCATCTTTTCTACCATTGATACCAGTCTGAAAGTACCGATATGGGGCTTGCTAACATACATAATCTCTTCCGGCGCGCCGGCTTCGACAAACTCGGTCAGGACTTTACGGCCGTACTGTTTTGGGTCTTTAATCTGTGTCCAGAGTTTACCATCGGAGAAAGTACCTGCGCCGCCCTCACCAAACTGAACGTTGGATTCGGTATTCAGCTTTTTCTGTCGCCAGAAGCCAAAAGTGTCTTTAGTCCGTTCGCGTACCTCTTTACCCCGTTCAATAATCAGCGGCTTATAACCCATCTGAGCCAGTACAAGACCTGTCAGCAGTCCGCAGGGACCAAAGCCGATCACTAATGGGCGTTCCTGCAGATCGGTCGGTGCCTGAGCAACGAACTTGTACTCCATATCCGGAGTGAGGCGAATCGATTGATTCCCCGCGTGCTTTTCCAGTAGCACTTCGTTAATAGTGGTGTCGACATCGAGAGTATAGATCAGGAATATGCTGTTCTTTTTGCGGGCATCGTAGCCGCGACGGCGTATTTCTACAGTGGTTAACTGCTCTGCTGTTATGTCGAGAGTCGTTAAAATGGTATCAGTAAAAGCCTGCTCATCATGATCCAGCGGCAGTTTAATATTTGAAAGACGTATCATCTGATAAAAGCCCAAAAAAAGAGCAGCGAAAACCGCTCATAAGTTACTTAGCTATAGTAAAGGGGGCATTTTACTGTATTTCTGCGGTGGATGCCGAAGAGTTTAGAGTGGTGTTTGGCTTTTTAAGAGTGAAGATTTAGTTTGGTTTAGTTCTTTTTTCAGTTAGAAATCAGACAGGGCTTCTATTATTAAAAACCTGTTTCTTAATAACTGTTATAGGTGACATGAAGTGGCTCTCTTCCTTGGTGCGTTGATGTTGGCTGTTCTGTTGGGCTATCTGGCTCAAAGCACAGGTCTGTGCATGGTACGGGGTATAAAAGAGTGGCTAGGGGGCAATCCGATGTTCATGCTGGCGATTCTTTTGTCAGGAGTGTGGGCTTGGGTGGCAGCATCTACTGCTATCTTTATGGGTAACGTCCTTCCGTTTAAAGTATATGAGGCCAACGGTTGGTTTGCTCTGGGTGGCCTGTTGTTTGGTTTGGGTACAGCTTTTAATCAGGGTTGTGGGGTATCGACGCTGAGTAAACTATCACGTGGCAATTTGCAGATGCTGGCTACTCTGACGGGTTGGATTATTGGCTGGTGTGCGTTGGCGAATTTAGAGCTAGATACCGCCGTCACTGAGCTACCCGCGCCATCAATACCGACCTATGCTGCCCTCGCTATCCTGTCTGTCGCTATCACTGTCTGGGCTTTGCTGGGGGACAAATTACGTAAAAAGCTCTGGCTTGGCATGATGGGAATAGGCCTGCTAGCTAGTTTTCTTTTCTTATATGAGCCCGGCTGGACGCCTAGTGGTCTGCTTCATGATCTGAGCGCTGCGGTTTTACATGGTGAGAGTACACGATGGCCGCTATCGCCAAGATATTATCTGTTACTCGCTTTGCTCGGCGGTATGATTTTCGCGGCATGGCGGATTAAACAGTTTGATCTCAGCTCCCCACGTTGGAGCGTCTGGTTGATACATTTGCTGGCGGGGGTTTTGATGGGGCTGGGTGCTGCCCTGGCAATGGGAGGCAATGATTCGCAGCTACTGCTTGCCCTGCCCGCATTCTCTCCGTCCGGTTTTGTGACCGTAGTATCTATGATGATAGGCATCTTTCTGGGATTGAAGATCGATGCGAAATATATTTCTGTAGAAGATAGAAGCTGCTAACTATCACTATCTTCTTTAAAAGCATGGATAAAGACTGGAAAAGTGAAGGAGATGGAGCCCTATTCCAGTCCCTCAATCACACCGCTTTTGAGCAATCGAATGGCATTGGCTGCCGGTTCCTTTGGTAGTCCGGGCATACGCATGATCTTTCCGGTCAGGATCACTAGGAAGCCTGCCCCGGCATTAATCTGAATCGCCCGGACGGTGACTTCAAAGTCCCGTGGTCTGCCGTGAAGTTCCGGGTCATCTGACAGTGAACTGGGGGCTTTGGCGATACACACAGGCAGATGGGTCAGACCCCGTTGTTGGATTAGCTTGAGGTCTTTTTTGGCATTGCGGCACTACACTTCTATTTATAGGGGGTATAGGGAAACGTTGCACTTGGGAGTTGTACTCGCGCCATCTAATAAAGGCGGATCGATTCATCTGGACCTTTATTAAGTTGAGATAATTTGAGTTATATATTTACTTTTGAATAGCGACAAGTTCTTCATAAAAACAGTAGCCTAAATTCCGTACAGCTCTGATCGGTAACGGATGATTTGTATTACTTGATTTCTTGCGAAGTCTTGAAAGCATGACATGAAAACTGCCTTCATCATGTAGCGTGTCTGCTTTTCCTGCTGTGCTCAAAAAAGACTCTTTTTTAATGATTTCCCCATCGGCTCCAATAAATTTACGAAGAAAATTAAACTCACTGGCCGTCAGTTTATGTTCTGCCCCACTTGGTGAATGGAGCCTCCAACTTTTTTGATTTAAGCGCCAAACAGTGCTCTTTTGAGGATTTAGCCGTTGAAATAATGAGTTGATATGTGCTTTAAGTTCACGAATGTCTATGGGTTTTATGAGGTAAGCATCTGCGCCCTTTTCAAGGGCTTTGACGCGGTATTCCAGTGAGCGATTACCACTAACCATAATGAGGCCGGCGCTTGTTTTCTCCCTGAGTAAGGGTATAAAGTCAAAAGCTGATTCGTTTGGAAGATTGATGTCCAGTATTAATATGTCGGGTTCTAGGTTATGAAGTTGATTATTCATTTTTTTAAATGAGTTGAAAGGAGATGCTTCAAAGCCTTCGCTTTCAAGCAGTGCTTTCATTGAGGCTAAGTATTCTTCGTCATCATCCACCAATATTGTGTTGATCTTTCGAGTCATGCCTTGGTTCCTTGGTTGAAGGTTATTCTGAAAATCGTACCATTGTCAGATAGCATCTTGATGTCAGCATCATGAAGTTCCACGATTTTCTTCGTAATATATAAACCGAAACCTGAACCTGAAATAGCACTGCGTTCAGTCGAACGATAAAGTCTATCAAAGATATGTTCACGCTCTTGGAAAGAAACTTCTTTTCCATCGTTATAAACATCTACATAAGTTTTTCCCTCAAGATTTATTCCAGCAGCTATATAGCAAGCATCTCTGTTGTCAGAGTATTTCAGTGCGTTATCAATCAGAGATGAAATTGCAGTCGACAGCAAAAGTGGATCACCATGCATGGTTAAATTCTGGTTTATACACAGGCGCTCTATGTTGTATTCAAAGGACAGGCTTTTGATAGTTTCAATCAGATTGAAATCTATGCATCGTAATTTATCAGATGTCGCGTTTATCCACTGATCTATTGCTGTTTTATCTACGAGTCGAGAGAGCCGAAGGCTTGCACGATGTATGCGATTAATGGCTTCCATTGAAGCTGGTGTTATCTGTTTCTCAATGTTTTCGATTAATTGAATTGAATTACGTATGGTTCCCAGAGGCGTCTTGAATTCATGTGACACCATCGCCCAGAAATTGTCTTGCTCTTTACGGGCAAGCTTTTCTCTTAATAGTGCTTTTTCCAGGTTTTGCTGAAGGCGCTCTGAGATCAATACCAATAAACCTGAAGTAGTTACAATATGGGCAGCAGATACACAGAAAAAGAACAGCGACGTGGTACTGCCTGAAGTCATAAAATTTTCGTTTGCCTGATGCTCTAATACTGTCAGAACACTTCGTACTAACGCGGTCAGACTTTCAAAGATGAAACCCACTGCGGTGATCAGAAAGGCATTCTTTCGCTTTTTTATATATCTATTTAGCAATAGAAAACCGGAAGCTCCGAAGAAAAGTGTGTAGTTAAAATTTGCGGTATGAATTCTAAGTTGTAGGTATTGGTTATCCTGATAAAACAGCCAGAATGGAATCCACAGTATAACCAGGGTGAGTATCACAAGTCTGAAAGAGGGCTTGAACCCAAGAAATATTTGAATCCCCAAAAAGAGGATGGCAGCGCCTGTCTGCATCAGTCCATTGGAAATAACAATCGAGATAAAGTCTGGTACATGTCCACGGGCAAACATCAACAATAAGCCAATCGCTAGGAGGGCCATTCCCATTGCCCACTGCTTTGGGCCCTCTATCTTCTGGTGTTGGCGGTATGAGAAAAATACCATAACGGCAGAAATTAGAAAAATCGTACAAAGCAATAAAATAAGAGTTCTGATATCAAGCATTAAGTGATTATCTTCCCGCAATTGAGCGCGTTTATATCGGTAAGGACGGATGATTTCATATCGGCTATCTGAAAGCTTCAGAGCAGTAAGAGGTTACCAATAAGCGTAAGAAAGTGTAAGGAAGTGTAAGAAAATGTAAGAAAATGTAAGGAAAATTGTTTTCTGGTTTCTTGATCCTGGCTTTAAACTGATAAAAATACTGACACTCTTACTATCATTTTCCGAGCTGACTTTATATTGATTAAAAGAGGCGCAAGTAAAAATTAGTCGTCTTGAGACGATCTGAAGTTCAATGGTATACCGAATTACCTCGCCTATAGAGCATTCATGACACCATTGGATGTCGTCATCTTATGAGGTACGGCAAGAGCAAATAGCATTCAAGATGTTAATTACAGTGAAAGCTCTAAAGCCACTGTAGCTGCTCAGGGAATTTTGCTTTCATGTCGACTTTTTAAGGGGGTTATTTGTGTTTCTATTCTGCGACAGTAAGGCTTGATGATATACTATGAATCTTTCATATAAAGAGCGATTTATATGGGATTTATGCGAATATGTTTAAGAAAACCCTGCTGGGTACCCCTTCTCTAACTTTCGTTATGAGTGGGTGTTTTGGCAATGCACAGGCAGATGAATTAGCCTCAGTTGTTCGATTATTCTGAGGTCTCTTTAGGCATATTTTGTAAGCGCGACATCATGCACCATTTTGCCGGCAGCGAGCGGTTATATCTATCACCCGACGCCAGATGATTTTTGGCGTTGGTGATAATAACGGCGAGGCCTGACGGTACTTGGTGGGTTATGATAGGTAACCTTTTTTATCCGGTAGAGCTGAGAGATGAAGTGCTGTGACGGCTTCAGTATAAGTCTGGTTCTGCGGTAGTTGACCTTTCAGTCAGCAGCAAAAAATGGCTAGAGGTTGGGGTCGAAAAATATAAAAAAACAAAATTATATGCGTGGAATAGAATTCCATTATTGATGTGTATCAAGTTATCGTGTTTGATTAATAGACTGGTGTTGCTTTCTGGATACAAAAGAGCAGAAGGTAGATGCAATATTTATATAAAAAACGGCTTATATAGGACTCACGCGAATATGTTTAAGAAGACTCTACTGGTTACCTCTCTAGCTTTCGCTATGAGCGGTTGTTCTATCACGCCGGAAGTTATTTCTCCAAATGATATTGCCTCGACAGCTAAAGCTGATATCGAATTGCTCTCTAAACATCAGGCAATAGAAGGTGTAGTAACGTTAGATGAAGCGCTTGCGCGCGCTGTTCTTAATAACCGCGATAAAAAGCTTAAGCTATTAGAAACTGCACTTGCTCATGGAGAATTTGAACTGGCTCAGCATGAAATGCTGCCTAGTCTTACCGCATCGGCAGGATATTCTGAACGAGATAATTATGCAGGCTCTGCCAGTGTGAATTTCTCTGACGGCCAGCCTGATAACCTCGGGGCAAATCCTGCGTACTCTGTTTCCCAAGAAAAAGAGCATGACACTCAGAGTATTGCGTTTACTTGGAATATTCTTGATTTTGGTCTTTCTTATGTACGTGCCAATCAATATGCCGATCGTTACCTCATCAGTAAGGAACGAGAGCGCAAGGTCGTTCATAACATTACACAGGATGTTCGGGCCTCTTACTGGAGGGCGGTCTCTGCAGAACGATTGTTAACTAAAATTAACCCGTTGATCCAGCAGACGACAGAAGCGCTGCAAAACTCGCGCGAGATAGAAACAAAGCAACTACGATCACCTTTGGAGGCGCTTTACTACCAGCGCGAGCTATTGGATATCTTGCGCGCCTTGCAATCTTTGCGTCAGGACTTGATGGGCGCTAAAACTGAGCTGACAAGCTTGATTGGGCTTAAACCAGGCACTCCTTTCGAATTGGCGGATGTTAATTCGCCTAAGTATCCGGTTCCTGAATTGCATATTGAGCTTGAGCAGATGGAGGAGCTTGCATTACAACAGCGCCCTGAGCTGATTGAAACGCATTATCAGAAAAGAATTTCCGCAGCTGAAACTAAGGCAGCCATTCTGGATTTACTTCCGGGTATCAATTTAACAGCGGGTGTATACAAAGACAGCAACGATTACATGCTTAATCAGGATTGGACCAGCATGGGGGCTCAGGTCAGCTGGAATCTGTTCGATGTGTTCACGATTGGCGCTAAAAACCGTATGGCCGAAACTCGGGAAGCTTTAGTGGGACAGCAAAGGCTAGCCGCTTCAATGGCTGTGCTGACTCAGGTGCATCTTGCTCGTATCAAGTATGAGCAAGCAGGCAAAAGCTTTGACCTGGCAAGTAAATATCTGGATGTGGCTCAAAGAATTAGTGAGCAGACCCAGAATTCGGCACGTATGAAGCGAGCGTCCAACCTTGATCTGATTAGGGAGTCCCTAAACACCCTTTTAGCAGAGCTGCGGCGAGATGTCTCTTATGCGGACTTACAAAACAGCTATGGGCGTATCTACGTAACCATGGGGGTTGATCTGCTGCCTGTAAATTATACAGAAGCTAGCTTATCAGACCTGAGTGCACAGATTGGAGATCGACTTGATCAGTGGCAAAAGGGAGAGTTAACGCCTATTGCTGCAGAGAAGCTCGAAGCGAGTGTTTCGGCAATAGGTGAAGAAGACCGCACTGAAGATCGTGTAGAGGAGAGAGTTCAGCCAGTTTTAAACCAGCCAGAGGACAATGTCGATATTCCTTCAGGCGGAGTATCTGAGGCTGACAGTGCAAACAATAATGCTTTGGATATAGCTGACTCGGACTCCTCTGCTCCAGTCACTCCAGCATCAGTCAAGTTGAATAAGGTAAAATTGGGGCCTTTCAATCAGGAGCAAGCAGAATTGGTCAGCCAGAAGCTGGAGAATGCGGGAATTACTTATCGTTCCGAACAAAACGAACATATTCGAAAAATCGGTTACATTCTATTGAGCAATAAAAAGGAGAGTAACCCTCAAGCCATCGTTAGCGATCTAAGTAGTCGCGGTTTGAAGAATGTGGAATATATCAACTACGGTGCTTATAAAGGCAGGGTATCTTTCGGCGTGTCTCATAGTGAAGCCGAAGCTCGCAAGCGTATGCAACAGGTCCAAAAAAACGGGCATCAGGCGGAGTTGGTTACGCGTTACCGTAAGCAGCCTCTGGTAGTGCTATATGCCGAAGTACTTGAGCAAGATACTCGGCTACAGGCGATGAACCTGCCGCAATAAAAAGAGCAGTATAAACATACTGGGCTATCAGTTGTTACTCGATTCAATTGTGGTTGCTGAAAAATAAGGCGGAATAATGCTAAAAGTGAGTGTTTTGGCGTTGAGTGTTGCATGTGTACTTGCTCCCGGTGTGAGCTTCGGCGCAGATTACGAAGCGAGAGCCATTATAAATGCTATTGATCGTGCTGTTTTATCAGGAGAGGTGGCCGCAAAAGTTAAGCGTCTGCCGCTTCGTCCTGGAGATGCATTTGCTAAAGGCGACCTTCTGGTGGCGCTTGACTGTAGGCTTTATAAAGCTCAGACCGCCAAAGTTTCTGCTGAGGTTAAAGCGGCCCGAATCAAGCGTGACAACGCGCAAGATTTGAAGGCACTTAACTCTATAGGCGAACTGGATGTTGCTTTAGCTCAGTCCGAATATGAACAGTCCTTAGCTGAGCTAAAAATTTCGAAGTTGAATACTGAACGCTGCGATATACATGCACCTTGGGGAGGGCGTGTTGTCAGTTTACTAATCAACGCGCATGAAAATATTCGTCAACAACAGGCGTTGATTGAAATCGTCGGTGATCGTCAGCTTGAAGCTGAAGTTGTAGTACCCGCCGCGTGGTTGTCCTGGATAAAGCCTGGCATATCTCTGCAATTATTTGTCGATGATGTTGCTGTGCAGGTAGCGGCGACTGTGGCCGCGATAACGCCAGCCATTGATACAGTGAGCCAAACCGTTGTAGTGCGCCTGGCTCTACCGGACGACTCAAACTTAATACCCGGCATGAGCGCGATTGCACAATTTGATCCCTCTCAAACCCAGTAAAATCATTTATGCAGGGGCCCTCCTGCGATTTCAAGAGACCGACTATGAAGAAGCAGACTTTAAATACTCCAATTCAATTCCGTCGTAAGCCTTTGATCATGGCTCTTGAACCTCGTATTTTGCTTGATGGTGCTGCGGTGGTAACAACTGCCGACCTGACGACAGATGTGGCCTATCAGGATGGTGCGGCACAGACGGAAACGGTCGAACAAAGTGTACATTTTGCCGCGCCGGCACCAACGGGAACTGATTCAGGCAACCGCCGCGAAGTGGCTTTTGTTGATACGGCTGTCGAAGACTACCAGAGCTTAGCTGACGGTTTGGATGAAAGTGTCGAAATTATCCTGATCGATGGCAATGGTAATGGCTTGGAACAGATGGTGGCGGCTCTGCAGGGTGAGACGGGTATTGATGCCATCCATCTGTTTTCACACGGCGATGTGGGTGAATTGAAGCTGGGCACTCTGACCCTGAATGATGACAATCTTCAGGCGAATT
>JAGPUU010000144.1 GCA_018067325.1 Amphritea sp. | reverse complement strand
ACAAATTATTGGCTTTCATCAATCCTATGCAATAACTTTCTTACAAAGCACTTAACTCAAAAAGCCTTCCATACCTAATATAGAAGGCTTTTATCGAGCAACGAGCAAGTCACGCCTTTTGTGACGTTCGAACTACGAGTTACAGCTCTACCTAGTGACGTTCGAACCACGAGCTACGGCTATTAATGACCTATGACTTATTAAAGACACAAAAAAGCCGCTCTTCTGAGCGGCTTTTAAAATACACAAGAAAGCTTAGCCTACAAACTTAATCATCACACCTGCAGCAACCGCAGAGCCGATTACACCGGCTACGTTTGGTCCCATTGCATGCATCAACAAGAAGTTCTGAGAGTTAGCTTCCAAACCCAGCTTGTTAGATACACGGGCAGCCATAGGTACTGCAGACACACCTGCTGATCCGATCAGCGGGTTGATGGAGTTACCACCTTGCAGATTGTTCATCATTTTGGCCATCAGAACACCACAGGCAGTACCGATACCGAATGCAACTACACCCAATAGCAGGATACCCAGAGTCTCCAGATCGAGGAACTTATCAGCAGACAGTTTAGAACCCACTGACAGACCCAAGAAGATGGTTACAATGTTGATAAGAGCATTCTGAGCTGTATCACTCAAACGATCGACAACACCACACTCACGCATCAGGTTACCGAAACAGAACATACCCAACAGTGGCGCTGCATCTGGCAGCAGCATAGCTACCAACATCAACAGTACGATCGGGAACATGATCTTTTCAGTCTTAGGTACATGACGCAGCTGAACCATAGCAATCTTACGTTCAGCTTCTGTGGTCAGCGCACGCATAATTGGCGGCTGAATCATAGGCACTAAAGCCATATAGGAGTATGCTGCTACCGCAATCGCCCCTAAGAGGTCTGGAGCCAGCAGAGAGGCAACATAGATCGCTGTCGGACCATCTGCACCACCAATGATACCAATCGCAGCTGCATCCTGGATAGAGAAGTCCATCACTCCCAGAGTAGTCAGACCAACTGCACCCAGTACTGTAGCAAAGATACCAAACTGCGCAGCGGCACCTAGGAACAAAGTCTTAGGATTAGCCAGCAGCGGACCAAAATCGGTCATCGCACCTACACCCATAAAGATCAGCAGTGGCGCAACGCCAGACGCAATCGATACGGAGTAGAAGTTATACATCATGCCGTTATTGTAGCCACCATCATTTGCAGCATAAACAGCAGCAGTATGCGCCTTGGCAGATGCCGCATCATAGGCATCATGGATCGCATACGTATCCATACTATCTATACCCACTGCATCAGCAATGGACAAGATTACATCAGGACCACCCAGGTGCAGCGCATTCTCAACTGCTGAGAAAGCAAGGCCTGCTTCCGGAATGTTGGCCATAATGCCACCAAAACCGATAGGAACCAGCAGTAGAGGCTCAAAATTCTTGCGAATAGCAAGGAACAAAAGCAACAGCCCGACCAAGATCATAACGATCTGGCCTGGGCTTACATTGTATATCCCTGACGCGTGCCAGAGATCTAATAGCTTATCCATTGAGAATCCGCCCTTACACCAATGTCAGCAGACTGTCGCCGACCTGTACAGAATCACCTTCCTTAACATCAATGGTAGAAACCGTGCCCGCGCGTGCCGCGCGAATCTCTGTTTCCATCTTCATCGCTTCAAGGATAACCAGCACATCACCTTCCTGAATAGCCTGACCCGGGGATACCTCAACTTTCCAGATATTTCCAGCCAGTGGCGCAGGAACAGATTCAGCAGGGCCAGCAGCCGATGTTGCAACAGGTGCAGCGGCAGCAGCCGGTGCAGCAGCGGTGATATCACCACCCTCTGAAACCTGAACAACATAGTTCTGACCATTAACATTGATAGTGTAAGTCTGTGGACCAGTATTCTTAGGTGCAGCCATTGCTAGGGCGTCCTCTAATGTAGGTGCGGGTTCAAATGCGTCTGGATTACCGCGATTTTCAAGGAATTTAAGACCAATTTGTGGAAACAGTGCGTAAGTCAGAACGTCATCAATTTCGTTCTCACCAGATGCCAGGCTAACGCCTTTCTCAGTCGCTAACTCTTTCAGCTCAGCAACAAGCTTTTTCATTTCAGGCTCAAGCATATCTGCCGGACGACAAGTGATCGCTTCACCACCATCCAGAACACGCGCTTGCAGTTCAGCGTTATAAGGTGCAGGCGCTGCGCCATACTCACCTTTCAGAACACCCTGAACCTCTTTAGAAATAGTTTTGTATCGCTCGCCCATCAGGACGTTGATCACAGCCTGAGTACCAACAATCTGTGAAGTTGGTGTTACCAGTGGGATCAGGCCCAGATCTTCACGAACCCGTGGAATCTCAGCCAGCACTTCATCAAACTTGTCAGAAGCACCCTGCTCACGCAGCTGACTTTCCATATTGGTTAACATGCCACCCGGAACCTGAGCAACCAGGATACGAGAATCAGTGCCACGCAGAGAGCCTTCAAACTTAGCGTACTTTTTACGTACTTCACGGAAGTAAGCAGCGATCTCTTCCAGCTGAAGCAGATCAAGACCGGTATCGCGGTCAGTACCTGCCAGCGCAGCAACAACAGATTCAGTTGCTGTATGACCGTAAGTCATAGACATAGAAGAGATGGCAGTATCAACACGGTCAATACCCGC
>JAGPUU010000135.1 GCA_018067325.1 Amphritea sp. | reverse complement strand
GAACCAGGCTTAACCTCAAATTTCACATCAGAGAGGAAACGCAATTTCTCTATTCCAGCCAGAGCAAAATCATCGATATTCGCCATGCTGGGTTGAATCTGTTGTGGGTCAACTTCACGCATCTGAAGAAGCTGAATCTCTGCTTGAAGAGGCTCATTCAGTGCTGATGTTATTTTGATTTCACCGAGACCCAGCGCATATGCATTGGATGTTCCTAGTGCACCTGCAATTGCCAAACTTAGGGCTAATTTGCGCAGCATATTTTTGCTTCCTTAATTCCCCGGTTCTGAATTTGATAAAAAGCGTCAATATTCAGAAAGTTACGTATCCAGTATTATTGGCCAAAGTATTCATTAAAACTGCTGTTTAATCAACAACTCAGATCGACCTGAAACCGCCAAACTTAAGAATTAAAAATAGAATTTACGCCCGTCGATAACACAGAAAACCACCAACTCAAGCCCAAAAAAACACTATTTATTATATTATTCAATAAGTTAAGACTTATCTGCCTTTGTAACAAGTCAGTAAAACAAAATCAAAGCAGATCAATATTTGCACTACCTAAGTTGGGGACTGTCTTTACCAACTTCTTGTTAAAAACATTTATAAGGGATTAATTGACCTGAATCACCCCACCCAAAACAAAAAAAACCGGCTATATCAGCCGGTTATCTTTAAATCGATATAAATCAGTCTTCCAACAAGATCCGTAACATCCGGCGTAACGGCTCAGCCGCCCCCCAAAGTAACTGATCTCCTACACTGAAAGCATTCAGGTATTCATCGCCAATATTCATCTTACGCAGGCGACCAACAGGAACATTCAGAGTGCCGGTGATTTTAGCCGGTGTCAGCTCACTCGCTGTAATATCACGGTCATTAGGAATTACTTTTACCCAGTCGTTCGCTTCAGCGATCATGGACTCAATTTCATCCATCGGCAGATTCTGTTTCAGCTTGATAGTAAAAGCCTGACTGTGGCAGCGCATGGCACCGATACGCACGCAAGTACCATCAATAGGAATCGGACTATCGTTCAAGCCCAGAATCTTGTTGGTTTCAGCATAAGCCTTCCACTCTTCCCGACTCTGACCGTTATCCAGCTTGGTATCAATCCAGGGAATCAGTGATCCCGCCAGAGGCACACCAAAGTTGTCCGTTGGCATTGCTCCCGAACGAATGGTCTGTGCAACCTGACGATCGATATCAAGGATAGCGCTGGCCGGGTTAGCCAGATCAGCAGCGACTGAGTCTTTAATCACACCCATCTGAGAGATCAGCTCACGCATATGACGTGCACCGCCACCCGACGCGGCCTGATAAGTCATTGAGGTCATCCACTCAATCTGCCCGGAATTAAACAGACCACCCAGCCCCATCAGCATCAGAGAAACGGTACAGTTACCGCCAACATAGGTTTTTACGCCGTTAGCCAGACCATCTTTGATGACATTCATGTTTACCGGATCAAGCACGATAATCGCATCGTCTGCCATACGCAGAGAGGAAGCAGCATCGATCCAGTAACCATTCCACCCGGCTTCACGCAGAGCACCGTAGACCTGTGTCGTGTAGTCGCCGCCCTGGCAGGAAATAATGGCATCCATCTGTTTCAGTTCTTCAATGGATGTTGCATCTTTCAGTGCAGGAATATCTTTACCGATATCCGGACCTGCCTGACCTACCTGGGACGTTGTAAAAAAGACCGGCTCATCGATATAGTCGAAGTCACGTTCTTCCATCATGCGCTGCATCAGCACGGAACCAACCATTCCGCGCCAACCTACAAAACCTACACGCTTCATCTGTTCCACCAAAAACTAGGAATAATTTAAACAACAAAGCCGCCACATATACCTGCAGCAGCTCGTTATGGCTTCGGACTCTCCAAAGCCATTCAATTATGCAACAATTTAGTCACATAGACTATCTGATTTAGAGCGATTTATAGCCAGTTATTGACCTAAAAACCGTTTTTATGCCTGCAACGCGGCAATTACCGCATCACCCATTTCAGATGTTGAAACCTTCTGCATACCTTCAGACCAGATATCACCGGTTCGCAGGTTCTTATCCAGAACCGCGCTAACCGCCGCCTCAATACGATCGGCAGTGGCCGCTTCATTTAGTGAGTAACGCAACATCATGCCGGCAGACATAATAGTCGCCAGTGGATTCGCCAGATTCTGACCCGCAATATCAGGTGCTGAACCGTGACAAGGCTCGTACATGCCCTTACCGTTTACATCCAACGAGGCAGACGGAAGCATACCGATAGATCCGGTCAGCATCGCCGCAGCATCAGAAAGAATATCGCCAAACATATTACCGGTTACCATGACATCAAACTGCTTAGGTGCACGTACCAGTTGCATCGCCGCATTATCAACGTACATATGACTCAGTTCAACATCAGGGTATTCTTTAGACAGCTCTTCCATAATCTCACGCCACAACACGGTTACTTCGAGTACATTGGCTTTATCGACAGAACACAGACGTTTATCACGCGCACGTGCCGCTTCAAACGCAACACGACCGATACGACGAATCTCGTTTTCATCGTAAACATAGGTATTGTAACCCTCTCGGATACCACCCTCTTTCACACGTACACCACGTGGCTGACCGAAATAGATACCACCGGTTAGCTCACGCACAATCAAAATATCCAGACCGGACACTATCTCTGGCTTCAAAGTAGAAGCGTGAGCCAATTGCGGGTATAGAATTGCCGGACGCAGGTTGCCAAACAACCCTAGATTAGAACGAATACCCAGCAGGCCTTTTTCTGGACGGATCTGGAAATCGGGATTGGTATCCCACTGAGGCCCACCAACCGCACCCAGCAAGATAGCATCGGCGGCATTAGCCGCATCCAGTGTCGCCTGCGGCAGCGGTACACCATCCGCATCGATCGCTGCACCACCCACCAACGCTTCCGTCAGCTCTAAACCCAAATTATCTTGCTCATTTACCAGTTCCAACACACGACGGGCCTGGGCAACGATTTCCGGACCAATGCCGTCACCGGGTAAAATCAGTACATTCTTAGACATTACTTTGCTTCCTTAAACTGAGCTGCAGAAATAATTCTGCAGCCGGAATTTCATTATTAGATTACTTAATTGCGCCAAACAACCATGGCGCTTGTTGGCGGCGTTTCTCTTCGTAGGCACGAATATCTTCACCATGCTGCAGCGTCAGGCCGATATCATCCAAACCGTTCAGCAGACAATGCTTACGGAAATCGTCGATACTAAACGCCATCTCTTCACCGGATGGCGTAACCACCAGCTGGCGGTCCAAATCAATCGTCAACTGATACCCTTCGGTTACCGCCGCTTCATTAAATAGCTGGTCAATTTTATCGTCGTGCAAAACAATCGGCAGTAAACCGTTCTTGAAGCAGTTATTGTAGAAGATCTCAGCAAAACTTGGCGCGATTACCGAGCGGAAACCATAATCATCCAGTGCCCATGGGGCGTGCTCACGGCTAGAACCGCAACCAAAGTTCTCCCGGGCCAGCAAAACACTAGCTCCCTGATAACGAGCCTGGTTCAGAACGAACTCTTCATTTAGCGGGCGGCCTTCGCAGCTCTGATCCGGTTGACCTTCATCCAGATAGCGCAGCTCATCAAACAGATTCTTACCAAACCCGGAACGCTTAATCGATTTCAGAAACTGCTTAGGGATAATCATATCGGTATCGATATTGGCCCGATCCATAGGAGCGGCGATACCTGTGTGCAATGTAAACTTATTCATGTCGCTCTCCGCTACCTTATTTAATCAATTCACGTACATCGATAAAGTGGCCAGTAACCGCAGCAGCGGCGGCCATCGCCGGACTTACCAAATGGGTACGCCCGCCAAAGCCCTGGCGACCTTCAAAGTTACGATTAGAGGTAGAAGCACAATGTTCACCATTACCCAGCTTATCCGGATTCATCGCCAGACACATAGAGCAACCTGGCTCACGCCATTCAAGCCCTGCCGCTACGAAGATCTTATCCAAACCTTCCTTTTCTGCCTGCGCCTTAACCAAACCAGAACCGGGCACCACCAGCGCCTGAATAATGTTCTCAGCGACTTTACGCCCTTCAACGACCTTGGCCGCATCACGCAAGTCTTCAATACGGGAGTTAGTACAAGATCCTATAAACACCCGATCTAACTGAATATCTGTGATCTTCTGATCAGCCTGAAGACCCATATATTTCAAGGCACGGTTAATGCCGTCTACCTTAACCTTATCTTTCTCAGCATCTGGATTCGGTACCTGGCCGGAAATACCCACGACCATCTCCGGTGAAGTCCCCCAGGTAACCTGTGGCTCAATATCCGCAGCATTGATCTCAACAACCGCATCAAACTCCGCATCAGTATCGGAAACCAGACTGCTCCATTCAGCAACAGCGGCATCCCAATGCTCACCTTTCGGCGAGAATGGACGACCTTCAAAGTAGTCAATAGTGATCTGATCGACAGACACCAGGCCGACTCGCGCACCGGCTTCAATCGCCATATTACACACTGTCATCCGGCCTTCCATCGACATCGCGCGGAATACATCACCGCCAAATTCGATCGCATAGCCTGTGCCACCCGCTGTACCGATCACACCGATAACATGCAACACAACATCTTTAGGGGTCACGCCAAGACCAAGCTCACCATCAACCCGTATTAACATATTGCGCATCTGTTTAGTGATCAGACACTGGGTTGCCAGTACATGCTCTACTTCAGACGTACCAATACCGTGGGCTAACGCGCCCAGAGCACCCAGAGTGGCGGTATGCGAATCACCGCAGACAGCCGTGCTGCCCGGCAGAATAGCGCCCTGCTCCGGCGCCATTACATGAACGATACCCTGACGATGATCGTTCATCTTAAATTCGAGAATGCCAAATTCGTCGCAGTTTTCATCCAGCGTTTTTACCTGGATTTTAGAGACTGGATCGACGATTTCATCAACACCACCGGACCGTTCAGTCGTCGGTACGTTATGATCTGGCGTAGCGATATTGGCATCAACACGCCACGGCTTACGACCTGCCAGGCGCAGCCCTTCAAACGCCTGCGGTGACGTCACTTCATGTAGCACCTGCCGATCGATATAGATCAGAGAACTACCGTCTTCATTAGTCCGCACTAAATGCGATTCAAAGAGTTTGTCGTATAACGTTTGTCCAGCCATGGTCTTTCCTCACTACATCTTTTTAACCGGCTGCTCTGCTCACAGCCTTTTCTATGCTGCAATCCTAGTGCAGCAACACCCAGAAAACAAATTCATAATTTTTATAGTTTGCATTCCAAACTGGAATCCATAGACTATTTCCAACATCACAGGAAAGTCATTATGGATACTGGTTCATTACAGGCGTTCGTTGCCGTGGCAGAAACCGGCTCATTTTCCCGCGCCGCCGAGCAACTCTTTCTTACTCAGTCAGCCATGAGTAAGCGAATATCGATACTTGAGCAACAGCTGGATAGTCGGCTATTTGATCGGATTGGCAGGACGGTAAGCCTGACAGAGTCCGGCCAGGAACTCCTGCCCCGGGCGCGAAAGATCTTATTAGAACTGGAAGATGCCCGACGCTCCCTGAGCAATCTTAGCGGTGAAGTCAGCGGCACGCTCTCTGTTGCGGCCAGTCACCATATAAGCCTGCATCGTCTGCCGCCGGTATTGCGCCAGTACACCCGGGAATGCCCACAGGTTAAGTTAGATTTACGCTTTGATGAATCTGAAATAGCCTATGACAATGTTTTAAGAGGAAAGCTGGAGATCGCGCTGATTACACTCTCGCCTAATCCTGACCCAAACATCCTTTCCCAGGCAATCTGGCAGGACAAACTGCACTACGTCGTTGCCCCCGACCACCCTCTGGCAAAATTGAAACAGGTTACCCTGGAACAACTAACCTGCTATCCCGCCATACTCCCCGGCACGGCAACGTTTACCCGGCTTATTGCCGAACAACCTTTTTCAGAACAGAAGCTTCATCCGGATATCGCCATGTCCACTAACTATCTGGATACCATTAAAATGATGGTTGGGATTGGCCTGGGCTGGTCTCTATTACCCGAAACCATGACCGACGCCAGCCTGAGTGTACTCAATGTAGACGCGCCACCGGTTACCCGCGAGCTAGGTTATATTGCTCATAAAGAGCGCACCCTGAGTAATGCTGCACGACGCTTTATACACCTTTTGGATCAAGCGGCAGAAAAGGGTTCATAAACCCGACCCAGTTCTTTACTATGTTTACAGATACTTAGCTTGGAAATGGATGATGACTGATAGCTCTGACACAGGAACAGACTCGACCGCCGACTCAACTGCAACTAACTGGCTACAAGAACAGTTACAGCAAT
This sequence comes from Amphritea sp., assembly GCA_018067325.1. Taxonomy (GTDB): domain Bacteria; phylum Pseudomonadota; class Gammaproteobacteria; order Pseudomonadales; family Balneatricaceae; genus Amphritea. The sequence goes on along the minus strand of JAGPUU010000135.1, from coordinate 3,111 downwards.
GGCAGGAGACGATCCAGGCAAATAACCCTGCGACGGGAGATCCATGGCAAAGCTTTTTGAAAAGCATCCAAGCCCCCGACATGACTGATTTCTCTGATCAGCAGGCCAACCTGATCGGTCTGGTGAAATCGCAAACCGATCAATTTAGCCGGTTTACTGAATCTCTTCTTCAGTCGGTAAAGCTGCATACAGGTAGCGCTGATTCTGAAACTTCAGGTTCAAAGAACCCCCCGCTGAATACCGAAGCCTTAGTTGACCAGTTCCAAGGCTACATGAAAACTCAGTGTAACGACTTGCTCAGTCGCCAGTGGAATATGCCTGAACCCTTAGCCTCGCTGCTAAAGAACTCGGCTCTGACGGCTGAATCACTGAAATCTGCACCCATGCGAGACATACTGGAACAGCTGGCAAAATCACCAGAAATAGGCAGCGGATCCTATAGTCCGGCTCAGATGAGATCGCTGGCACAAGCCTGCATCGATTATCAGGACGCCTTGGGTGACTACCTGCAACAGTATGATTATATCTTCAGTCAGACCGGCGATGATCTCAAGCAACTGCTACAACAACAGAACACCGAGATAGACAGCATTAAAGGCCTGCAAAACCTCTGGGTTGAATGCTACGAAAAAGCCTATCGAGATACCGTCTTTACCGATCAGTACCAGAACAGCCACGGGCGCATTAGCAACAGCCTTAATCAGGTGCGTAAACTGGCGTTCAATAGTCGGGACAAAAAACTTAAAGAGCTCGGACTGGTCACCCGGGAAGAACTTGATAGCGCTATACGCCAGCAACATAAGATGCGCAAACAGGTGAGAAAGCAGCAGCAGGAGATCGACGAACTGCGCAGCATGCTCACCGAGCTGAGGTCTCAGATGGTTTCTGGCAAGAAAAGCAGCAGAGGTAAGTCTCAATGAGTGGATTTAAATTCAGCCCAGAGAAGATCACCGAAGAGCTGAGCCAGTTCAGTGAACAGCTGCTGCAAAGCTTTAGCACCCTGAAATCCCTCGATGAGATCGATGTAGGGCAGACGCCTAAAGAGATCCTCTATACCGAGGACAAGCTGCAACTATTTCATTACAAGAGCGAGAAAACACCGGGCCGTAAACGTAGTAAAACCCCTTTATTAATCTGCTACGCACTGGTCAATCGTCCTTACATGGTAGATCTGGACCAGGAACGCTCCTTTGTTAAACGCCTATTAGAGCTCGGCATCGATATCTATCTGATCGACTGGGGCTACCCTGATGCCGCCGATCGCTATCTGGATATGGATGACTATATCAACGGTTATATCAATAACTGTGTCGAACAAGTATTACAAGATTCTGGCCAGGAACAGCTCAACCTGCTGGGTATCTGTCAGGGTGGTACTCTGAGTCTGTGCTATACCGCGCTCAACCCAGATAAGGTTAAAAACCTGATCACGATGGTCACCCCGGTTGATTTTAAAACCCCGGATAACATGCTCAGCCATCTCACCCAGCAGATCGACGTAGACCTTGCCGTAGAGACCTACGGCAATATCCCCGGCGCCATGCTCAACGATGCCTATAGTTCGTTAATGCCGATGCGCCTTGGCCTGCAAAAAAACCTCAACATCCCACGGCAGCTTAAAACCCAGGCCTCAGCGCTTAACTTTCTGCGCATGGAGAAATGGATATACGACAGTCCCGACCAAGCCGGCGAGATGTTCCGCCAGTTTCTGACCACTTTCTTTAAAGAGAACGGCTTTCTTAATGAGTCAGTAACCGTCGCCGACCAACCCGTCGATTTGAAGAACATTACTCAGCCTCTGCTCAATGTCTTTGGCAGTTCAGATCACCTGGTTCCCCCTGCCGCATCCCGTGCCCTTAAGGGACTAACCACTAGCGGTGATTACACCGAGTATGAGGTCGCTTCCGGTCATATCGGCGTGTTCGTTTCGGGTAAATCACAGACGGAAGTGGCACCCGCTATCGCCGAATGGCTTAAAGGACATGACTAGGGATTAAAAAAGCCCTATTGAATTCATAATTATCTGAAAATTTCCCTTTTTTCCGTCGGGTTTCTCATCTAAAATCCGCCCAATCTTATTACCGTTCACAAAAAACGTTTGTTTTTTTAACCGGAGTTTACAACGTTGCCATCCAACGGAAAAATCAAACTGCAGGGCTTTAACAACCTGACGAAAAGCCTGAGCTTCTGTATTTACGATGTTTGCTATGCCCAGACCGCTGAGCAAAAAGCCGAATACATCGAATATATTGATGAGCAGTACAACGCAGACCGTCTGACAGAGATCCTGACAGAAGCCTGCGAGATCATTGGCGCCACCGTTTTGAACGTGGCCCGCCAGGACTATGAGCCCCAGGGTGCCAGCGTCACTATTCTGGTCGCTGAAGAGCCTCTTAAAGACTCAGAAAATGTCGACACTACCGAGAAGCCAGGCCCCCTGCCAGACTCGGTAGTCGCTCATCTGGACAAGAGCCATATCTGCGTACACACCTACCCGGAAGCACACCCGGATGATGGTATTTGCACTTTCCGTGCGGATATCGAGGTTTCAACCTGTGGCATCATCTCACCACTAAAAGCACTGAACTATCTAATCCACAAACTGGATTCTGATATCGTCACCATGGATTACCGGGTGCGCGGCTTTACCCGTGATGTAAACGGCGTGAAACATTACATCGATCATGACATCAACTCGATCCAGAACTTCATCAGTCAAGATATCCGTGAGCAGTATCAGATGGTGGATGTAAACGTCTATCAGGAAAACATCTTCCACACCAAGATGATGCTCAATGATGTTGATCTCAACACCTACCTGTTCGGCACCACCACCGCTGACCTCACCGGACGTGAAATCGAACAGATTAACGAGCGCCTCTACAAAGAGATGAACGAAATCTTCTATGGCCGGAATATGCCGGATATGAAAGGCAAGTAAAAAAAAGCCCGCGTCGCGGGCTTTTTTTGCTTAGAACGGCGCTGCGCGCCTGCTAATGGTTAGACGTCGCTTCGCGACTTGCTAGGAAGAGCGGAAATCAATCGATCACTCTGAACTTATGAAGTTATAATACTGAGCGTCAGCGACCCCCCAGCCCAAACATTTGCCTA
>JAGPUU010000269.1 GCA_018067325.1 Amphritea sp. | reverse complement strand
AATATTTATGTAAACCGTAACCAGATCGGTTCCATTGTTGGTTCTCAACCTTTTGGTGGTGAAGGTCTGTCTGGTACCGGCCCTAAAGCGGGTGGCCCACAGTACGTGAAACGATTTATGAAAACAGAACCTGTAACAGAAGTAGTGTCTGATTTGATTGCAACGGTTGGTTTTGACAAGTTACAAAAGTCGATGGATAGTCTTGATAACAGCGATTGGGTTGCGAGAACTGATAAGTCTGAACAGTTACAGGCGTTGTTTCAGAACTTGAATATATCTTTTGCCGATCTACAGCAAGAGGCGGAAACTATGCCGGGTCCAACCGGTGAACTTAACCTGCTTTCCACTCACGCCCGTGGAACGATTCTTTGTTTGGGCCCTGATCTGAAAAGCGCAGTGCGTCAGGCTGTATTGGCGCTCTCTCAAGGGAATGCTGTTGTGGTTGTCGCACCCGGTGTTGAAGCAGAGTTTCAGGCCGCAATCGAAAATGGTTTACCGGTAATAGCGGTTAGTGGTCAGCTTGAATCTCAAGCGTTGGCGAGCGTGACTGGTTTTGCTGCGGTAGCAAGCAGTGCAGGCCAAACCACTCTGCATGATTATCGGATTGCTTTGGCTTCACGTGATGGGGTGTTAATACCGCTTATTACGGAGCGTAATGCGGTAGAACGCTTTACCCTGGAACGCCATTTATGCGTAGATACAACCGCAGCAGGGGGTAATGCCAGTCTGATTGCGGCTTCAGAGTAAGCAACACTGTTCCCAATTAATCGTGATCAGTGTCTTCGTTTGTAACAGGTGTCTCCACAGTCCTTTGTATTAAGGGTTGTATCCTACCGTCGGGTAATGGTATTTCCAGACTCGACTTTTTTCTGCCCCTCTTTGAGGGGCTTTTTTTTGCATAATTTGTAGGCGGTATTGTCCTTTTCTTTAGTTACTATATTAAAAAACAAATGGACTCACTCACTTTGGTGATTCTTGTCAAAAAGTCATATTGCTAATCTCCGGGTAAGGCTTATGGTTAGGGGAGTGGGATCTACGACAAGGAGTCATGTTGTGAGTATGATAAATAGTTCAACCAGTGATTTTCTGCATAATAATGTCAAAGTGTTCCGTTCAAGGGTTTCGAAAACGGCCTGGCAGGGAATCTCTGTAGCTGCTTTGGCATTGATTACGGCAACCTTTGCGGTAGCTTATTTAGAGTCTGGAAATATCAGTATTTCCAGTGTGATGCATGCCCAAAAGACAAATTTTGCTCTCTGGATACTCGATCTTGTACCCTTTATCTTTGCCTTCTGGGGCCAGTATTCCAGTACTGTCCTGGCTTATGAAGCCAGCGCGATGGTCATGGACCAAACCCAAGAACTGCGTGATAAAGCCGACAGCTTTGAAAAGCAGGCCCGTCATAGTATTACCCACGATCTGCTGACCGATATGCCGAATAAAGAACTGTTCTATGACCGGGTAGAGCAACTTATCGTATCGCCCCGTGGTCAGGCAGCTTTCTCTGTACTTCTGGTTGAAGTCTCTAACTATAAAGAGATCAGCGATACCCTGGGACGTAATAGTAGTGACAGTCTAATTAAACAGGTTGCGGTTCGCTTAGAAAGTGCATTTCCCTCTCCGGTGACTATTGCCCGACTGGAAAATCATACATTCAGCATGCTAATCACTGAACAACTGTCAGAAAAAAAGGTGCTTGATCTGGCAGAGAGTATTCATCGTGTGTTGCATGATGTTTTTTATATCGAGCAGATCAAAGTTTCAGCCCAGGCTAATATTGGTATTGTGCACTTCCCGCTTCATGGTACTGACGTTGATACTTTGGTTCAGCGTGCAGGTATCGCGCTATATATGGCTCAGAATTCCAATAAAGGCAGTGCGGTGTATGACTCCTCATTTGATGCCCACAGCCCCAAACAACTAACCCTGATGAGTGACTTGAGTCATGCTCTCGAAAATCAGGAACTGGAGCTTTATTACCAGCCTAAAATTAAAGTTGCTGACGGTTCTATAAGCGGCGCTGAAGCATTGGTGAGGTGGAATCACCCTAAGCATGGCTTGCTGGGTCCGGATCAGTTTATCCCACTGATGGAGCGTACCCGTCTGATTCAGGGTCTAACTTTGTGGGTTATTCAGGAAGGTTTTGCCCAGTGCGCAAAATGGCATAAACAGGGGCTGGACATCATTCTGTCAATAAACCTATCGGCTAAGGACCTTAATAACCCAGAGTTGCCAGATTTGATATCCGGTATTAAAGGGGCCACCGGTATTAATCCGGAATGGATTACTTTGGAAATTACCGAGAGCTCAATCATGACCGATCCTGATGCGGCAATGGAAATTATCAAGCGTATACATGATATGGGGTTTCAATTTTCTATCGATGATTACGGCACCGGTTATTCATCATTATCCTATCTGAAAAGCTTACCCCTTAAGGAGCTTAAAATTGACCGTTCTTTTGTTTCTGATATTTTGCGGGACGAGAGTGATGCGGTGATTGTAAACGCGACCATCAATCTGGCTCATAACCTGGGTTTAGAAGTGACGGCTGAAGGGGTAGAGGATCAGGAAACCTTGGAGCTATTGAAAGAAGAGGGCTGCGATTTGGCACAAGGGTTCCATCTGGGGAAACCTATGCCGCAATCAGTGTTTGACCAATGGTGTAGCGAGAATAGCTAATCGTGAACAAGAGTGAGAAGGGTTAGGCGTTTGTTCGAAAGACTTAACCTACAACATCGAGCTCCCGCTGTTTGAACTTTACCCCTCGCGCTTCTGCGAGTTCTCTACAGGCGTCAATATCGACGCCTTCTAGCCCATTAATTGCACTGGCACTGACATCACTGATATGTTCAGCCGCCAGCGCAACAAACTCCAGCATCGCTTCATAAGATCCCTTCAGAACAGGCTGGCAGTGTCGGATATAAACCGCTTCATTCTGGGCGTTGAGTGAGATTGACAGTGCGTCGATGCACTCACTTAACTCTGGCAGGATATTCCGTTTGTTAACCAGGTTCCCTAAACCATCGGTATTCAGTCGGGTCTTTCCCCCATTCTTCTTTACCCAGTGCGCAATTTCCAGCATTGGTTTAAGGCGTAATGTCGGTTCACCATAGCCACAGAATACGACGCTATCGTAATTGTTAGGGTCGCCAATCAAGTCGATGATCTGTTGGGCTGGTGGACGAACTTCTATAGCAAGATCATAGCCTTTTACTTCGGTGCAGCCGTTATGCTTGGGGCAAAATTGGCAGGCGAGGGTGCAGCGATCAGTAAGATTGATATAGAGGTTTTGTTCAATCTGATACACCAGCGTTTCATCATTTGGAATCTCTTTTAGCTGACGTGGTTGGTTAGGTTTCAGCTGTTCTTGAATCGCTTGGTCAAGGGAGTGTTGTTCAGATGAGTGCTTTGTGGAGTGCATTAATAGAACCGCCATAAATTGGGAAAAAAAGGATACCATCAACTGATTCAAATTATGCTGATAAGGGTCAAGAGGTGGGGCTCAAATTTAAGATTCATAAACGATTCGCTT
>JAGPUU010000106.1 GCA_018067325.1 Amphritea sp. | reverse complement strand
CCCAGCTCGTTAGCTTTCTTAGCAACCAGGCCAGCGGCAACAACGTTGCGCGGATTGGATGTGTTAGTACAACTGGTAATAGCAGCGATAATCACGGCACCATCAGGCATCAGGCCATCGGCCTCTTCTACCTTAGCGGCGGCCAGCATTTCATCACTCGCAATACCACGCTCATTCAACGCTGAGGTTGGTAAACGACGATGCGGATTAGATGGGCCAGCCATGTTGCGGACAACAGTCGACAGATCGAATTCCAGCACTCGGCCATACTCAGCATCAACCAGATCATCAGCCCAAAGGCCGGTTTCTTTGGCGTATTGCTCTACCAGTGCTACCTGTTCAGGCTCACGACCGGTCAGCTTTAAGTAATCGATAGTCTGCTCATCGATATAGAACATACCGGCAGAAGCACCGAACTCAGGTGTCATGTTAGAGATAGTGGCACGGTCACCGATGGTCAGCGCTTTAGCACCTTCACCGAAGAACTCAAGATAGGATGAAACCACTTTCTGATTACGCAGGAACTCAGTAATCGCCAGCACCATATCGGTGGCGGTGATACCCGGCTGACGCTTGCCAACCAGCTTAACGCCGATGATGTCCGGTAGGCGCATCATCGAAGGACGACCCAGCATGACGGTTTCAGCTTCCAGACCACCGACACCAATCGCAACAACACCCAGTGCATCAACGTGTGGCGTATGACTGTCAGTACCAACACAGGTATCAGGATAAGCAACACCATCACGCGCCTGAATCACCGGAGACATCTTCTCCAGGTTAATCTGGTGCATGATGCCGTTACCGGCAGGAATCACGTCAACGTTATCAAATGCTGTCTTACACCATTCAATAAAGTGGAATCGGTCATCGTTACGACGATCTTCAATATCACGGTTCTTCTGGAATGCATCCGGATCGAAACCAGCGGCTTCAACGGCCAGCGAGTGGTCAACAATCAACTGAGTCGGCACAACCGGATTAACTTTAGCCGGGTCACCGCCCTGATCAGCAATCGCATCACGCAGACCCGCCAGGTCTACTAATGCCGTCTGACCGAGGATGTCGTGGCACACAACACGTGCCGGATACCATGGAAAATCAAGATCTTGCTTACGTTCAATAAGCTGCTTCAATGAATCGGTCAGCGCAGTAGGCTCACAGCGACGCACAAGCTGCTCAGCCAATACACGGGAAGTATAAGGCAGAGTCGCATAAGCACCTGGCTTGATCGCATCGACAGCCGCACGGGTGTCGAAGTAATCCAGGCCGGTACCTGCTAAGGATTTACGGTATTCAGTGTTCATATAACACCTGTATTAGTCGTTATTTTCGTCAGAGCGAAGGGGCATAACCCCTTCCCTGCTTTTGCTAGTCGCGATTAAGGACGCTCAGCAATATCGATCCACTCAGCACTTTCAGGGCCGGAGTAATCAGCCGATGGGCGGATAATGCGGTTATTAGCACGCTGCTCCATCACATGCGCTGTCCAACCTGCGGCACGTGAACATACAAAGATAGGCGTAAAGAGCGCGGTAGGAATACCCATAAAGCTGTATGCCGACGCATGGAAGAAATCTGCGTTGCAGAACAATTTCTTCTCACGCCACATAACCGCTTCAACACGCTCAGAAACAGCATAGAGATACTTGTCGCCGACTTGTTCAGACAGTTTCTTAGACCACTCTTTGATGATCGCATTACGTGGATCAGAGTCGCGATAGATCGCATGACCAAAGCCCATGATCTTATCTTTGCGTTCCAGCATACCCATGACTTCAGCTTCCGCTTCTTCAGGTGAACGCCAGTCTTCAATCATCGCCATCGCTGCTTCGTTAGCACCGCCATGCAGTGGTCCACGCAAAGTACCGATAGCACCGGTTACACAGCTATGAATATCAGACAAAGTGGATGCACAAACACGCGCAGCAAAAGTAGAAGCATTAAATTCATGCTCAGCATAAAGAATCAACGAGGCATGCATTACATCAACATGAATCGGTTCTGGCTTCTTACCGTGCAGTGTCCATAGGAACTGTTCGCCGATAGAATCAGCATCGGTTTCAACTTCGATACGTTTGCCGTTGTGGCTGAAGTTGTACCAGTAGTTGATCATGCCTGGGAACACCGCCAGCATACGATCGATATGATCGTGCTGTTCAGTAAAGTCATTTTCAGTTTCCAGGTTACCCAGCATCGAACAACCGGTACGCATAACATCCATCGGATGAGCGTCTGCAGGAATCTGCTCAAGCACAGTTTTCAGTGCTTCTGGCAAAGCACGCATACCTTTAAGACGAGCTTTATAAGCAGTAAGTTCGCCCTGGTTTGGTAACTTGCCGTATAACAAAAGATAAGCTACTTCTTCGAACTGCGCTTTATCAGCCAGTTCTTTAATATCGTAGCCACGGTAAGTAAGACCTGCACCGGTCTGACCTACGGTACAAAGTGCCGTTTCACCTGCGGACTGTCCACGCAGACCAGCACCGCTTAATTTCTTAGCTTCAGCCATCCTATCTCTCCTCTCTGCTTTCGGGCCTGATAAGTGTGTTTACCCGTTACAGTATTTTTTGATCTAACTTTTTTAAAATCTATCGGCTGAATCAATACAGCTATCGATAGACTTAAAGCGTTATGAGCGCAGGAAAGTGTCGACAAAAACACTTGAGACAGCGGCACTTACTTCAGTAAGCGCGTATCTCGAGCAAATTTTCACAACCTCTATCCCGCGCAATAGCTCTTATTACTTATTTTTACCTTCTTTGAACAGTGCATCTAGCTTCTGTTCAAAATCGTGGTAGTTCAGGAAGTCGTACAGATCCATACGCGTCTGCATGGTATCAACGACGGCTTTCTGATCACCGTCACGCAGAATCGCTTCGAATACGTTCAGCGCTGCAAGGTTGGCTGCGCGGAATGCTGACAGTGGGTACAGCACCATTGTTACGCCGTTATCTGCCAGTTCTGAAGTATTGAACAGCGGAGTCGCACCAAATTCAGTGATGTTAGCCAGCAGTTGTGCACCGTTGATACCATCAGCAAAGGCTTGATAATCATCCAGCGTATGCACAGCTTCTGCGAAGATACCGTCAGCACCAGCTTCAAGACATGCCTGAGCACGGTCAACCGCAGCATTCAGTCCATCCATCTGGAACGCATCAGTACGGGCAATAAGGAAGAAGTCATCATCGGTCTTGGCGTCGACGGCTGCCTTAACACGGTCAACCATCTCGTTAACGGAGACGATCTCTTTATTTGGACGGTGACCACAGCGCTTCTGAGCAACCTGGTCTTCGATGTGACAACCTGCTGCACCGGCCTTAATCGTTTCTTTAACAGTACGGCTAATGTTGAATGCACCACCCCAACCTGTATCGATATCGACGATCAGAGGTGTTTCAACAGCACTGGATACACGGCGAACATCTTCCAGAACATCGTTCATAGAGGTCATACCCAGATCAGGCAAACCATAGGAAGCATTGGCAATACCACCACCGGACAGGTAAACCGCACGATGGCCAACACGCTCAGCCATCATCGCGTGGTAGGCATTCACAGTACCAACGATCTGTAGTGGATTTGATTCTTCAAGCGCTTTGCGGAAACGGCCGCCTGCGGTTAATTTGCTCATGGATTACTCCCTCTCTTCTTTGTTCTTTGGATTAAGACGTTCTTCAATATTTCGACGTGCCCTGCCTATATGGCGGCGCATCAACATTTCCGCCAACTCGCCATCCCTTTCTTCTATCGCATCAAGAATGCGATGGTGTTCCTTCAAGGCGTGCTGCGGACGTGATTTGGAAACGCTAAATTGATACCGGTACATACGTACCAAGTGATAAAGTTCTCCACCCAGCAGTTCGAACAGTTTGGTGTTCTTGCTGGATTGAACAATTCGGTAGTGAAAATCCAGATCGCCCTCTTTCTGAAAGTAGGCACGACCATCGATTTCTTCAATATTTTTTTCGTGCTGATAAAGTAGCTCACGCAAACTTTGTATCTCAGCTGTCGACATATTCTCAGCAGCCAGGCGGCAAGCCATGCCTTCAAGCGCTTCACGAATACGATAGATCTCAACCAGTTCTTCCGGCGTCAGCGATACAACCCGGGCACCGACATGAGGAATCCGTACAACCAGACGCAGACCTTCAAGGTGACGAATAGCTTCGCGAAGAGGCCCTCGGCTGATGCCGTAAGTACGCGCAAGTTCTGGCTCACTAATCTTCTGACCCGGCGGGATATCACCCCGAACTATCGCGGTTACCAACTGCTCACAGACTTTATCTGCAAGGGTGCGTAACTCACTCGGACTATCTGCTGTTTCTATGATCTGTGCCATTACAACCTTCTCTCTGGATTGTCGACAATCTGAATCTTAGAGTAACAATACAGCCCAATAAGCGTATCGTCAACACGACTAAAGACAAAAGTTGTCAACATACTACAAAAGTATAGGGGTATGCCCTTATTGGCATTGTGAATACAAAAAAGCCCCGTTACCGAGGCTTTAAGTCTAGTCGTTTAAGACGGTTCAAGCGAGGAAACGCAGCAGTTCCTGGTCCATAATACGGGAGATCTGACGCGGTTTTTGAAATGGGAGTGAGTGGTCTGTGCCAGCCACCAGGAAGTAATGCCAATTAGGCAGGCGCTCAGCAAGGTCTCGCTGATACTGATGCATCAGGTCAACACTATGCCCGCCAATAAAACTGCTGACATCTCCCTGAGCAGCCACCAATGCTTCCCTATCGATGCTGTTAATCGCATCAGTGACACAATTAAGCGCGTTTGCAAAACCTAAGGGACGCTCGCCAAGTCGCTGGATTGTCAACAACTCGGCCTGAGGAGCAACTTTTCGGTTTGGCGAAATAGTATCGAGAAAACCTTTGATTCCCGTTTCTGCCTGATCACCTTTAAGCTGCTCAGCAGCAGTACTAAACTGGTGACGCAAACTCACAGTCGATTCCCAACTGGGACGATCAAGTACCGCCGCTTCTAATAGGTACTGCTTTTTGACCCGATCATGATAGCGCTGCTTATACAGCAGCGAGACCATTCCGCCCATGGAGTAACCTGCCAGATCAAACTGCCACCAGCCAAGATGGTCCACCAGTGCACTGATATCATTAACCAGTTCATTCACCGTAAACGAATACTCTTTACCATCGGGATAGCGGGTATTACCGGTACCACGTTGATCGGGAATCAGAATTTCATCCCACTGGGTTAGCATCATCGCTATCGCAGACCAGGTATATTCTCCGGCCACGCCCGCGCCATGCAACATCACCAGTCGACGAGGTGCACCCTCACCGGCTTTCTTATATAACTGATAACTAACCTGCTGGTCAGATAAATTAAGCTGATGCTGAGTAATCTTATAAGGATGTTTCATCATTACGAATGGTTCTGGTTACTATTTAAAACGTGGATATTATCCTGTTGAACAAGATAATTCCCCCTCTCTAGCGGAGAAAGAGCGAAATAACAGAGATCAACCTCGCTTTAAGTCTATTGGCTAGCTACAATCGATTTTTCCGCCAACCTGACATTCCGCTATTCAGATCAGCGTGGCGAGCAATCTATAACGGCCTTTATTCGTTAATAAAGGCAAGCATTAAGGGTTACCGGGTGTATAGACTTTTCCCACTCCCATATCTGGCAAACAGCACTCTCTATTTCGAACGTATCCGGCACTTTCCTGCCCCGGTATATCTCGACAGCGGCAAACCCGCTGGGCGCTATGGTCGCTACGATATCATCGCAGCAAATCCAGTCGTCAAACTCAGCTACAGTGACACAGTCACACAGGTTACCAGCAGCTCCCGTGATGAGAGTTTAAGCGGTAACCCTTTCAGTCACCTGCAAACGGTGTTTGAGCAGTATCAGCAGCAGTGCCCGCCTCCCCAGCAACCGAAGATTAAAGCGCTGCCGTTTTGCGGTGGGCTGTTAGGCTACTTCGCTTACGATCTGGGCCGTTGTCTTGAAACACTGCCTGAACAGACCGCCAAGGATATCGACCTTCCTGATATGCAGGTAGGCATCTATAGCTGGGCAGTGGTAGTCGATCACCTGCGACAAACAACGGTACTGGTAACGTCTCCCCTGGTTGATGAAGCTGAAGCACAGCACTATCTGCAGTTACTGCAAGCGCCTCCGGTTAAAGAGAATGGCAATTTCACGCTGAAAACTAAGTTCCAAAGCAATATGACTGAATCGGAGTACCACCACTCACTCAGTCGTATCAGTGACTATATTCAG
>JAGPUU010000105.1 GCA_018067325.1 Amphritea sp. | reverse complement strand
ATAATGCTCAATTAGCTACACTCTTTCCCTTTCGTAGCAACGACCTAACTTCCTAAAACGAAATACCCTTATTTATTGAATGGTTAAAATTGATTTAGCTCAATTTTTAGTCAAGATACATTTCCTGGGCTTTCTAAAACTGTCTTAAGTCAATATTTCCCAAGGATAAATAACGTCAAATAGCTGAATCTTTATCACTGACGCTTAACAAGGGAAAATGTTCATGAACAAAAAAGTAATTTCAGCACTAGTAATGGGTGCTTCACTGGTTACAGCCGCAAATTGTATGGCATATGAATCAGGCGATATGGTTTTACGTGTAGGTCTAGCCAACGTTAACCCAAATACATCAAATGATACTGTTGTTCCCGGCTTAGATGTTGAAGACAACACTCAGATTGGTATAGCTGGAACCTATATGTTAACCAACAATATAGGTCTTGAACTGCTGGCAGCAACACCGTTCAAGCACGACATTACACTAAACGGCGCTAAGGTTGGTGAAACCAAACATCTGCCGCCTACCCTATCCTTGCAGTATTACCCAATGGAGAGTGGTTCAGCTTTCCAGCCTTACATTGGCGTCGGTATAAACTACACAGCATTCTTCTCAGAAAGTACAACAGGTGCACTTGCAGGTACCGAACTTAAACTGGAAGACTCCTGGGGACTGAGTGCTCAATTGGGCGTGGATTATTCCATTAATGATCAGTGGTTAGTCAACGCAGCCGTGTGGAGAATGGATATTGATACTAATGTTGAAGTCAATGGAGCAGACTTAGGCGGCCTTGAAATTGATCCAACCGTTTTCATGGTTGGCATGGGCTACAAGTTCTGATTTAAAAAATAATCAGTCCTAATGCTGGGATGAGAAACTCATCTCAGCATTATTCAACTCAACACTTACTTATCCCTCATCTTAGCCTCTGCTTTCTACCCTCACCGATCTACAGCTTTGTGTTACTAAGTTTATTGCAGCAAAAGCTTATAAATTATTTGCGATTAAACTTGCCAGCCCCTGGGTCAAAGAATTGTCGATCGTCTTCAGTAAAGAACAATGTTGTATAAAGACAAAAAACCAAAAACTCTATTTTCAATAAGTTAAGCTGAGTCTGTATGGGTAGAAAAATCTGCTCAAATCACCAATTTTGCCAATTATGGTCTACCCTTGATCTTAAAAGTTATCGGGCTAATCAATGCAAAATCTATTAACTAATATTCCAACACAACTTCCCGGCGAACTATTCACCACCCTTTTGGAAAACAACAATCTGAAGATAGAACGTATTGTTTCCCGGGGCCATCACTCCCCCGAAAGCTATTGGTACGATCAGGACCAGCATGAGTGGATTCTGGTTATTCAGGGGGCGGCACGTATCGGCTACCCTGATAGTCCGTCAACCGAATTGAATACCGGCGATTATCTCCATATCCCTGCGCACAGGCGGCATCGGGTTGAATGGACATCTCAAAACCAGGACACCATCTGGCTGGCTATTCATTACAGCTGACAGTCGCTAATAGTTCACCCGCCTCGTCTCTGATAGACTGTAAACCTGAAAGAAAACAGATTTCTGCAATCATAAAAAAGACCACAAATACAACGGAATGCCCATGAGTGATAATGTAAAACTGCCTGCGTTAACTGACAGTGAATTAACCCTGTCGAATCGAATCGCCACCCTTACTTTCAAACGCCACGATGTCCGCAATGCCCTGACGGGTACAACCCTGATCGATGATCTGGTTAGTGTTGCCGAATGGGTCAATCACACGCCAGAAGTTTCTGTTCTTATTATCACCGGTGATGGCAGCGCTTTCTCTGCCGGCGGCAACATTAAAGAGATGAGTGAACGTGACGGCGAGCACAAAGACGGCGCGTTTGCCGGTGATGTGTATACCGTACAGAACAAATATCGGTTGGGAATCCAGCGTATTCCACTGGCGATGGCTAAGATCGACATACCGGTGATCGCTGCGGTAAATGGGCCGGCTATTGGTGCAGGCTTTGATCTGACCTGCATGTGCGATCTACGTATCGGTTCTTCTAAAGCGCTGTTAGGCGAGACTTTTGTTAACCTGGGAATAATCCCTGGCGATGGCGGAGCTTGGTTTTTACAACGTTTAATTGGCTATCAAAAGGCTGCTGAACTCACGCTTACCGGCCGTGTAATCGGAGCCGATGAAGCGAAAGAACTTGGTATTCTTCTTGAGGTAGTAGAACCTGATCAACTGATGGAAAAAGCGATAGAACTCGCTAGCCGAATGGCGGAGAAGCCACCCCAGGCACTGCGGATGACTAAGCGGCTGTTAAAAACCGCACAGAAAATGGAACTACCCGAATTCCTAGACCACTGTGCTCTGATGCAAGGTATCTGCCACAATACCGAAGATCATCTGGAAGCGGTCAACGCTTTTGTTGAAAAACGCACGCCAAACTATCAAGGAAAATAACCGTTAGAGGCTTCGGCCTCATCACTATGACTGCGATGACTCCTGAGTAGTGGAGTCACGCTTGAACTGCAGTTTAGCCAACCGGGAATAAAGATCGGAGCTTTGTAGCAACTCCTCATGGCTTCCCATCCCGACAACACGTCCCTGGTCCATCACTATTATCTGGTCGGCGTGCAGAATAGTCGAAAGGCGATGAGCAATGATCACCGTTGTACGGCCCTGCATCAGCGTATCCAGGGCCATCTGCACTTTATGCTCACTCTCAGTATCCAGGGCACTGGTCGCTTCATCCAGTAGCAATATTCGACGATCATTAAGGATGGCCCGAGCAATCGCGATACGCTGCTTCTGACCACCGGACAAACGTACGCCCTGCTCACCCAGGTCGCTATTGTAACCCTCCGGCAGACGCTCGATAAATTCATGGGCATAGGCAGCTTTTGCTGCAGCGACCACCTCCTCTTTACTGGCATCGGCTCTACCGTAGCGGATATTATCTATTACATTGGCGGTAAAGAGCGCCGGCTGTTGTGATACTAGCGCCACCTGTCGCCTCAGTTCACGGGGATCAAAATCCCGCAGATCTTTGGAATCAAAACAGACACGGCCTTTAAGCGGGTCGTAAAAACGCAACAGAAGCTCAAATACTGTTGATTTACCTGCTCCAGACGGCCCAACCAGTGCGGTTATAGAGCCTTCTTTCAGGGTTAACGAAAAGGCTTCGAGCGCCGCTTGATCCGGGCGTGAAGGGTAATTAAAGGTAACCTCATCGAAAGAGAGTTCCGCCTTCAAAGATGCGGTAGCTGTCTCAGCCTTCTCAGGTCTGTTCACAGGCTCATCTGGGGACTTTATCTCACTCTCAGCATGCAGAAGCTCCATCAAGCGTTCGGTGGCTCCGACAGCTCGCTGTAACTCACCGTACACCTCAGACAACGTACCTACACCCATGGCCACTATTAGCGCATAAAAGACAAAGGCCCCCAATTCACCGGCAGACATCGCGCCGGTAATCACATCATACCCACCAACCCAAAGCATTCCTGACAGCGCACCAAACACTAGTAATATGACCATCGCCATCAAAAATGCCCGCTGACGGATACGGTGTTGCGCAACACTGAATGCACGATCAACTTCTACACCAAAGGCACTGCTCTCCTGGGCTTCCTGGGTATAGCTCTGAACGGTTTTAATCTGTTGAATAACCTCTCCTGCATAGCTGCCAACATCAGCGATACTATCCTGACTTTTACGGGCCAGTGATCTCACTCTGCGACCGAAAATAAGAATCGGCAGGAGAATCAGCGGCACACCAGCAACAATAATCAGGGACAACTTGATATTAGTGACAAACAACATGACCAGCGCACCGGACGTGGTGACCAGGCTGCGTAGCGCCATCGAAAAGGAACTACCGATGATAGACTGCAACAAGGTGGTATCGGTGGTCAGGCGCGACATGATCTCGCCACTGCGGTTCTTTTCAAAGAAACTCGGATGCAGACCGATTACATTATCAAATACCGCCTGACGGATATCCGCAGTCACTCGCTCACCAAGCCATGAAACCAGATAAAAACGGATAAAGGTGCCGCAGGCCATCAGGATAGCCATCACCACCAGCAAAAAAATCGCTTGATTCAACTGCGATACCGAACCGGCTACAAAGCCATTATCGATGACCAAACGCACACCCTGTCCTATTGCCAGGGTAATACCTGCAGTAAATAGCAACGCGATCATCGCACCGATCCAATAGCGTCGATAAGGCAACATAAATCGCAATAGCTGCGTCAGGGTAGAAAACTTATTCATCGGTAAAATCCATTTGAGACAGCCGAAAACGCGGTTGCTGGGACGATTAAAGAGAGACTATTTTACTTTTTAATAGCCGCCAAAACGGTGGCAACGCCTGCTTAATCCAATAGAGCTGATAGATCAGCGTCAACCTGCCCCAACCGGTCACTGCATACTTTCGCGCACTGGTAGTCAACACTGAGCCGGTATTGGCTAATTTGACACGCTTTTGATGGGCGCGCCAGACAAACAGATGGTCTTCGCCGTAAAGCGCATCAACAGGATAACCACCCAACTTTTCAAATTGATGAACAGACAGACAAAACCCCTGATCACCAAAGGGCAAACCTAACCAGCGGGAGCGCAGGTTCGCTCCCTGGCTGTTGAGCCACATCGGCCCGTTTCCATCGGATTGAAATCGCAGATCAAAATAGTGCAGGCAATCGGGTTTTCGTTTTAGGCTCTGGTTAAGTGTTTGCCACTGAGTATTAGTAATCAGGCTATCGAGATGCAAAAACCAGATAAATCCAGACTCAACCCGCTGTGCTCCGGCATTGAGTTGGATTGCACGTCCTGCTTCAACCGTTAAGTACTGAATCTGATGATCAGTCGGTAATTGCTGTATTAGTGATTCTGATTCCGGGCAAAAAACAAAGATGATCTGTCGTGCCAGCTTCAGATAAGACAACTGAGCAAGAAAAGGCTGTAGATCTGTTTCAGCCGGACCCACAGGGATAACAACAGAGATATTATTCAAACACCCACTCCAGTGCTTAAGTCAGCGAGATGGTGCCGTTTTGGCAAGGCAAAATCGAGAGAAAAAGCGGAGCTTATTGGAATAAGTGAGCATTTAGATCGAGATTTTAACGCAGCCAAAGCGGTTCCAGACGCTGATCCAACTAAGTTTCGCTGCATGAGGCCCCATACTTAAAACAAGAAAAACAGCGATGGTGCTTCATACTGACCTGTTGCTCTAACGCTTGTCTCAAATCCCCACCCAGATCATATTCTGGATCATCATCCACCAGCGTACAGGCATATACCCGCATTCGACCATTGTGCTTAACAACCATCTTACTGAAAGCGCACATGAAACTATTTCGGGTTTCTTCCGTATGATACTGCGTCATACAGTTTGTGCTGATATCGGGCCCGTGCCCATGACTTCCAGGAGGTAGAAAATCCGGGAAGGCGACAAATTTAATATCAGCAGGCAGCTCTCGAGAGTCAAATATCTCTCGATACTGTTGTTCCACGACAGGAGTATCTTCACCATCGGCCATATGCCGTGCGACTGAAACATTAAACCCCATATCAGACAACGCTTTCATCCCCGTCAGGGCAAGATCAAACATCCCTTCACCGCGGCCTTTATCGTGATCGGCTGCAACCGGTGAATCAATACTGACGCGAAACTTGACGGGGTACTTACTCTCTTTAAGAACAACCAGTTGATGTAGGCGTTTCTGCAACGCATCAGTACCGTTCGTCAGCACCAGACAAGGCGCATGCTCGGAAGCAAGCTGCAGAATTTTGACTAGATCTTTAGCCAGGAATGGTTCGCCCCCGGTAAAAGAGAACTGCTCCACTCCTAACTCAAGAGCTTGGTGGATGAACGGCTCAACATCTTCTAGTTTAACCAATCCGAGGCGCTGATCACCGGGGCCTGCCCCCTCAAGGCAGAAGTCGCAACTTAGATTGCAGGCAGTACCGGTATGAAACCACAACTCTTTAAGCAGATGCGGACGAATATACCCACGGTCCGAACCATCCCCTGTTGTATACCAGTCACGACTACGAATCAGTTCCATATCAATCCTTAACCTTCCCATCAAATAGTACTTGTATTAGCTGTAGCAGCTGTCTTCTGGCCGGCCTGAGATCATTTGTTAAAGATTCCCGTAATCGACGCAGATCAGCCTCTGTATCTACATCGTATCCAGCGGAGCTGAAAGCAACCTGAAAACCAGAGTCTTTACAGGCACCTGCCAGCTGTTCACCTAATTGTGGTGTACTCCAAGGCAGGCTATCCAACCGGGGCCAGGGACAACTCCCTCCCATTGCGGTAACGCCACCATCAGCAGCAGGGGAAAGAACGATATCATGCTGCTGTAATAACTGGTCAAACTGAAGGTAACACTGCTCTGTATGCTCCGGAGCATCGGTGCCAACAAACAACAGTCGGGAAGCCCCCTGCTTTCGCAGCAACTGATCAACATAATTAAGTTTCAGCCCCAGGTTTCCTTCGCACTGAGGCACCACCTGGTAGTTAAAGAGCAACAGATCTTCTGCCCACTCCCGATCAGATTCACTACCTGGAGAAAGAACCACCAGCCCTGGCCAGCCTCGTGCGTCCTCTAGGGCGCAATTCAACAGCGCGCAGGCGATCTGATAGGCAGCACCTTTACCCAGTGTTGCAGCGATCCGTTGTTTACCCTGGCCGTACAATGGTCGTTTACAGAAGATAACCAGTGTTGTCTGTTGACTCATTCACCCATCCCTTAAACATAAAAAAGGCAGCCACAAGCTGCCTTGATATAACGAAATTAATTGAGCCTTCTCAAAACCCAAAAGCCGTTAGCTGTCTCTAAACCAAAAGCCTTTAGCTTTCCCGGAACCAAAAGCCCTTAGCTCTCTCTGAACCAAGTAGTCCCTTCACGGCTATCTTTAAGGATAATTCCTTGCGCTACCAGATCTTCACGTATCTGGTCTGCCGCAGCAAAGTCTTTGCCTTTCTTAGCATCAGCTCGCTGCTGAATCAGCGCTTCAATTTGCTCAGGAGTTATCTCACCCGCTTTGCTTTTGCCTTGTAGGAAGGCTTCTGGCTGCTGTTGTAGCAATCCCAGAATGCCGCCTAGTTGCTTTAATTGAGCCGCCAATGCAGAAGCTTTAGCTTCACCGGCGCGTTTAGCCGAGTTCAGTTCATTCACCAGATCAAACAGAACAGCCATTGCCATCGGCGTATTAAAATCATTATCCATTGCAGCATAGAAGCGTGCGTCGTAATCGTTATCCAATTCGGCGGCTACCGCGTCTGTGCCATTGAGCGCCTGGTAAAAACGTTCCAAAGCACTTCGCGCCTCTTTCAGGCTGTTTTCTGAATAGTCGATATAGCTGCGGTAGTGTACGGATGAGAGGAAGTAACGGACCACTTCTGCATCGTACTTTTCCAACACATCACGGATGGTGAAGAAATTGCCCAGAGACTTGGACATCTTTTCGGCATTCACCCGCACCGCGCCAGCGTGCATCCAGGTATTAGCAAACTTAACACCGTTAGCGGCTTCAGATTGAGCAATTTCGTTCTCGTGATGAGGAAATGGCAGATCCGGGCCACCACCATGGATATCAAAGGTATCACCCAGGCAGCATTTAGACATCGCCGAACACTCAATGTGCCACCCCGGACGGCCTGCACCCCAAGGGGATTCCCAGCTCACTTCGCCCTCTTTCGCAGCTTTCCATAGAACAAAATCCAATGGGCTTTCTTTAGCATCCTGCACTTCAACCCGAGAGCCGGATCTTAGCTCATCAACATTCTTATTGGTTAGCTTGCCGTAATCAGCAAATCGCTCAACCCGGTAATAGACATCACCATTAGAAGCAGCATAAGCAAAGCCTTTACCGATCAGTACCTGAATCATATCGATAATGTCTTGCATATGAGCCGTCGCACGAGGCTCCTGATTAGGACGCAGTACACTGAGCTTATCCTCATCTTCGTGCATCGCATCAATCATACGCTCGGTCAATTGATCAGGTCGTTCACCATTCTCAGTTGCACGTTTAATGATTTTATCATCAACATCGGTGATGTTTCGGATGTAAGTAACATCCCAGCCACGTGCCCGCAGGTAACGAGTAATTACATCAAACGACACCATTACCCGTGCATGTCCGATATGACAGAAATCGTATACGGTGATGCCGCACACATACATGTTGATCTTGCCCTCTTCCAGTGGCTGAAATGGGGCTTTCTCTTTGGTCAGGGTGTTATAGATCTGCAGCATCAGGATTCGCTTATGGCTCAGGCAAAGTTGAAAAATAGAGTAAAAATCAGCTGCCCATTATAGAGGAAACCGAGCAGGAGTTAACAACCTGATGAAAATTACTTTCAGACGATGATGACTATTTAGCCAGGTGCTCAAGTTGAAGGCTAAAATCCTTGATCCAGAGCAGTCTCTGCAGCAAAAGTTAATCCATCGCAGTTTTATAAGAATAAACTAATATTCATATAGTTTTTAAAGTGTCTCGAAGCGTTTATCTGTTCAGGAGCATCATCATGGGCATCGCCAAATTTCGTATGATGGATGGCAATGAAGCCGCCGCTTATATCGCTCACCACTTAAATGATGTTATCGCTATCTACCCGATAACCCCAGCCTCGCCGATGGGTGAGATGAGTGATAACTGGAGCTCAGAAGGTGTCAAAAACCTCTGGGGCGTGGTTCCGGAAGTGGTAGAACTGCAAAGTGAAGGCGGTGCTGCAGGTGCCGTTCATGGCGCATTGCAGGCCGGCGCTAAAACCACTACTTTCACCGCTTCGCAGGGATTGCTGCTGAAAATTCCCAATATGTATAAGATTGCGGGTGAACTTTCCCCCACCGTTTTCCATATTGCCGCCCGCTCATTGGCTACCCATGCCCTGTCTATCTTCTGTGATCACAGTGACGTGATGGCCACCCGGGCTACCGGCTTTGCGATGCTATCATCAAACTCAGTACAGGAAGCCATGGATATGGCTACCATCTCAGAAATGGCTACGCTCAAAGGCCGTGTACCTGTACTGCACTTTTTCGACGGCTTCCGTACCAGTCATGAAGTCAGTAAAGTTGAAGTCGTTACCGAGGAGATGCTGCGGCAACTGATCGATATGGAACTGGTACGGGATTGCCGCAGCCGTGCTCTATCCCCTGACCACCCCGTTGTGCGAGGCACATCACAAAACCCTGATATTTTTTTCCAGGCCCGCGAAGCCTGTAATCCCTATTACGATGCTTTCCCGGAAATAGTCCAGCAGGCGATGAATCAGTTTGCTGAGGTCACCGGGCGTCAATATCAACTCTACGAATATGAAGGTGCGGTCGACGCAGAGTCGGTGGTTATTCTGATGGGTTCCGGGGCTGAAACCGCGAGTGAAACCGTCGACTATCTCAATAGACAGGGCGGTAAAACCGGTGTTCTGAAAGTCAGACTGTTTCGGCCTTTTGATGCGACCCGTTTACTTAACACCCTGCCTGACACGGTTAAACAGATCGCTGTACTTGATCGCACCAAAGAACCGGGTGCTGATGGCGAGCCGCTGTACAAAGATATCGCCACCGCCTTTATGCAATCAATCCTGTCCGGTCAACTATCTGCTGATGACCTCCCTAAGCTGATTGGTGGCCGTTTCGGCCTGTCATCTAAAGAGTTTACTCCGGCGATGATTAAGGGGGTGTTTGATGAACTGATGAAACCTCAAAGTAAAAATCTGTTTACCGTCGGTATTAACGATGATCTAACCCACACCAGTATCGACTACGATGAACAGTTCATCACCGACGTCCACAAGGATGCTTACCAGGCTGTTTTTTATGGCTTGGGCGCCGATGGTACTGTCAGTGCTAACAAAAACAGTATTAAGATCATCGGTGATCAGGAAGGCTATTACGCCCAGGGTCACTTTGTTTATGATTCGAAGAAATCCGGTGCCGTCACGGTTTCACACCTACGCTTCGGCCCCCAAAAGATTCGTTCGGCTTATGAGATACAGGCAGATCAGGCCGACTTTATCGCCTGCCACCAACCGCGCTTTCTAGATCTCTACCCGATGCTGGATAAAGCGCGCATCGGCGCAGTATTTCTGCTCAACAGCAGCGCATCGCCCAGTGAACTTTGGGATACACTTCCAGAACCGGTACAACAGACACTAATAAATAAGCAGATCCGCCTGTTCGCGATAGACGCTTATAAAGTGGCGCTAGAGTGCGGCATGGGTAAGCGGATTAACACTATCATGCAAAGCTGTTTCTTTAAGATCTCCGGTATCCTGCCTATAGAGCAGGCAACAGAGCTGATCAAAGATGCCGTGCGTAAATCCTATAGCAGTAATCCGACAGTGGTCGAGCTTAACCTGAAAGCGATCGACGCCAGCCTGAGTCAGCTTCACCCAGTTGAACTACAGGTAAAAGCAACCAGCCGAATTCCAATGCATCAACTCGGTGCTAATAGCGCCAATGATTTTGTTCGCCAGCTAACCGCCGAACTGATATCAGGCCATGGAGACAACGTACCGGTCAGCGCACTGTCTGCCGACGGCACCTGGCCTACCGGCACTACCGCCTTTGAGAAGCGCGATCTGGCCACCGAGCTGCCTCTGTGGGATGAAGATCTGTGCACTCACTGTGGTAAATGCGTATTGGTCTGTCCCCACAGTGTCATTCGCAGCAAAATCTTTGACCTCTCCTTACTGCAACAAGCACCCGATGGATTCAGGGCTGTGCCCGTTAAAGGCGCTAAGGACTTCCCTGAAAACAGTTATATTAGTTATCAGGTATCCCCTGCTGACTGTACCGGTTGTACCCTCTGTGTCGATATCTGCCCCATTGCAGACAAACAGCATCCAGAGCACAAAGCCATCAACATGGTGCCGAAAGAGCAAACCTTTAAGGTAGAGAAAGATAACTGGGACTTTTTCCTATCACTGCCTGAATTCGATCGCACCAGCCTAAAAAGCGCGACCCTGAAAGGATCAATGGTCTTCCAGCCGCTGTTTGAGTTCAGTGGTGCCTGCTCAGGTTGTGGTGAAACTTCTTATATCCGACTGGCCAGTCAACTGTTTGGTGACCGGATGCTGGTTGCTAACGCCACTGGCTGCTCATCTATCTATGGCGGCAATCTGCCCACCACTCCCTGGACTAAAAATGCCGATGGCCGCGGGCCAGCCTGGAACAACTCACTGTTTGAGGACAATGCAGAGTTCGGCCTGGGTATGCGGGTAGCACTTGATAAACAGAGAGAGTATGCGGCCAGTCTTCTGCTCGAACTGCAGGATCACCTGGATCCCCAATTGGTCAGTAACCTTACTAACGAAAAAGAGACCGATGAAGCAGGTATTGAGCGGCAGCGTCAATCCATCGAACAACTGAAACTAGCCTTAGATGGTTTGAGTGACGCTATTACTACCGGCTCTCAGGCGATAGAACTGCGTCACCTTGCCGATCAACTAAGCCGCAAGAGCGTATGGATCATCGGAGGCGACGGCTGGGCCTATGATATTGGCTTTGGTGGTCTTGACCACGTCTTAGCCTCAGGTCGAAACGTAAATATTCTGGTACTGGATACCGAGGTGTACTCCAATACCGGAGGCCAGACTTCAAAAGCTACGCCTATAGGAGCCGTGGCTAAGTTCTCAGCTTCAGGTAAATCTGTCGCCAAGAAAGATCTGGCCCGTATCGCTATGGATTATGAGCATGTCTATGTTGCTCATGTAGCCTACGCCGCGAAAGATGTACAAACCCTGCGGGCATTCCTGGAAGCTGAATCCTATGACGGGCCTTCACTGATCATCGCCTACTCCCCCTGTATCGCACATGGCTTTGAAATGAAAGATAACCATCTGCACCAAAAACTGGCGGTTGAAAGCGGTCACTGGCCGCTGTTCCGATATGACCCCCGTCTTGCCGATCAGCATCAGAATCCACTGAAACTGGATTCTAAGCAGCCCTCTATTCCTTATGCTGAGTTTGCCAGTAAAGAGACCCGCTTTAGCTCACTGTTAAAAGCTCATCCGGTTGAAGCCGCTGTTTTTCTGGATAAGGCGCAACATGATGTGAGCGAACGGTATAAGCGTTATCAGCAAATGGCTGAGATGGACTGGGAGGAAGCGCCAATACCGAAATAACCGCAATCAGAGAATTGTAATCACTTTAAAGCCCCTCTATGGGGCTTTTTTATGTGACTGCTTTTGCCTTATAACGCGATACCGGGAGATTATTGATCAATATCAGTTAACTTATATCGCACGCGTACTACTATAGTTAGAGTAATTCCACGGCGATATCTTAACGATAGCCGATGAACGCGTAGCCTGCAGGTAACTATATGAGTACAGAGATGCAAAGCCCAGTTGATGACTTTTCCCAGTGTCACGTAGGCATTATCCAAAACTTTGAGGCTTTAAAAGTCCTTGGAAATTCAGACATATCTGACCCGGTGCAACCTGAGATTCAAAAGAGCGCGAAAAAACTGGTTCAGTTTTACAAAGAGGTGGTGCTGAATCATCACATGGAAGAAGAACAGGAACTGTTTAATATGGTTCTTGACTGCGCCAAGCCGGGTGCCGAGCAGTCTGAAGCTAAAAGCATGGTTGATCGATTGACAAAAGAGCACCGCAACCTGGAAAAACAGTGGAAGACGATAGAAGCCGATATTAAAAAGCTATCTAAAGGTAAGTTTTCCAAGCTAGACAAGGACGCTTCCGTAAACATGGCCCAGAACTATCTGGCCCACGCACACTATGAAGAGCAAGAATTTCTCCCCCTGTCAGCGGTGATACTCAAAGATACTGGTTTGGAGTCACTCGGTTTCACCCTGCATACCCGACATAACGTGGATAAAATCCCAAGTTATATGTAAGTCGTAATAGAACGTTGCTACTAGCGACGCTGAGCAAAACGAAAAAAGGTCACGCTAGGTGACCTTTTTTTATGCCTAATAGGAAGCTCTAATTATAAGCTCTAAGCTTACTTCTTCCAGGTATCCCGCAGACCAATCGTCTTGTTGAACACCGGCGTCTCTACTGAGTGCTCATAACGATCAGCAACAAAGTAACCTACACGCTCAAACTGGAAACCCGTTTCAGGGGCAGCATTTACCAAGCCAGGCTCTATCCAGCAGTTTTCAATGACGGAGAAAGAATCCGCATTGATATTGTCGAGGAAATCACCCTCGCCTTTATCCGGCGACTCAACCTTAAACAGACGATCATAGATTCGTACTTTCGCCTGTTTGCCCTCAGTAGCGGATACCCAGTGCATTACGCCGCGAGGTTTCATTCCTTCCGGAGGGTTTTCACCAACAGTACCCGGAATCAGTGAAGCATGGACTTCAATAATCTCGCCGTTACTGTCTTTAACCACTTCTTCAGCTTTAATCACATAGGCACTGCGCAAGCGCATGAAATCACCCGGAACTAATACCTTGAATTTCTTACGTGACAGCGTTGTATCTTCATTGAAATCAGATCGATCAATATAGATTTCACGGGTAAATGGCAGCTCACGAGTACCAATCTCTTTCTGCGGATGAACTGGCGCACTCAAAATTTCAACTTCACCCTCAGGGAAGTTAGTTATGACCAGTTTCAGTGGGTTCATGACACACATTGCCCGGGCAGAGTTTTCGTTGAGATCTTCACGGATAAAGAACTCAAACTGCGCCATATCAACAACGCCATCGGTCTTGGCGACTGCCAGGCTGTCACAAAAATTACGTACCGCTTCAGCGGTGTAACCCCGGCGACGCATACCCTGAATAGTTGGCAGACGTGGATCATCCCAACCGCTGACATGCTTCTCATCAACCAGCTGCTTCAATTTACGCTTACTGGTTACCGTATAATTGATGTTGAGGCGGCCAAACTCGTACTGCCTCGGCGTACTAGGCACCGGAAGATTAGCCAGGAACCACTCATACAGCGGCAGATGGTCAGCAAACTCCAGAGTACAGATAGAGTGTGTAACACCCTCAATCGCATCTTCCTGACCGTGGGCAAAATCGTAGCTCGGATAGATGCTCCATTTATTGCCCGTCTGATGATGGACCGCCTTACGAATGCGGTAAAGAATCGGGTCACGCAGATTCATGTTCGGCGATGCCATATCTATTTTGGCACGCAATACCCGGCTACCTTCATCAAACTCACCGGTTTTCATCCGTTCCAACAGATCAAGACTCTCCTCTGCGGTACGGCTACGGAATGGGCTGTCTTTACCTGGTGTAGTCGCCCAACCACGATATTCGCTGGACTCTTCCGGGCTCAGATCGCAGACATAAGCGTTACCTTCACGGATCAGGTGCTGTGCCCAGGCATAGAAAGTATCAAAATAATCAGAAGCGTAACGCACCTCACCTGACCAGTTAAAACCGAGCCAGCGTACGTCATCCTTAATCGCATCAACAAACTCCTGTTCCTCTTTCGACGGGTTAGTATCATCGAAACGCAGGTTACATTCACCGTTGTACTTATCCGCGGTACCGAAGTTCACACAGATCGACTTAGCGTGACCAATATGCAGGTAACCGTTAGGCTCAGGTGGAAAACGAGTAACTACTTTTTCCAATCCCTGTTGCAAGTCCTGTTCGATAACCTGGTGAATGAAATTGGTAGGCTGTTTAACAGTATTGCTGGCGTCGTTGTTGCTCATAGAGGCGTCTTAACTTCCGTCTTAAATCGAATAGGCGAATATTATAGACAGATGCCCTTAAGACAACCATAAGTAAGCTGAAATTAATGCTTTAGTTATTGAAATTAAAGCAGGCTAAACAATTCCCGCTTCTACAAGAATTGACGAGAGAGAAGAATTTCACCCGATTGATATCTAATCATT
>JAGPUU010000102.1 GCA_018067325.1 Amphritea sp. | reverse complement strand
CCAAGCGCGGCACTATGCTAACCACCTGCACTCTGGGAATCATGGTCTTTATCGATGACTACCTGAACTCTCTGGCAGTTTCTGCTTCTATGAAAAACCTGACTGACCGCTACAAGATCTCCCGTGAAAAGCTGGCCTTTTTGGTCGATTCAACAGCCGCTCCTGTCTGTATTTTAGTGCCGGTATCAACCTGGGCAGTTTACTTTGCCGCCCTGCTAGAAGAAAACGGCGCTACCGCTGAAGGCAAGGGTATGTCCCTCTATATCGAGTCTATTCCTTATATGGCCTACGGCTGGGCTGCTCTATTAGTCGTCTTCCTGGTTGCTGCCGGCATCTTAGGCGACTTTGGCACCATGAAAACAGCGGAGAAACGCGCTCAGGCAGGTCAGCCAATTCCTCCTGGTATCAAGCAGGATGGTTTTGATACCTCAGCTATGAAGAAAACAGCACCGATTGTTGGCCTGCTCAACTTTTTGATGCCGATGGCGGTTCTGGTTGCGGCAAGCGTCTACTACGAAATCGATCTGTTGCTGGGAGCTCTGGTAGCCTCTATGTTCACGATGGTTCTGTACTTCTGGCAGCGCCTAATGAGTTTCGGCCAGCTGGTCGACTCCATGTTAGATGGCTTTAAGGTCATGCTTCACCCTATCGCCGTTGTTTGTGCCGGCTTCATGGTTAAAGAGGTCAACGATCAACTCGGCATGACGCCGTACATCATCGACTCACTGGCACCCTATCTCTCTAAAGAACTATTGCCTGCATTAGTCTTCGTCTCTATGGCTGCAGTCGTTTTCGCCACTGGTTCCAGCTGGGGTGTATTCGTCGTATCCCTGCCAATCGTCATCCCTATGGCAATCAGCCTGGATATGTCGATGCCGTTAACTGTAGGCGCTCTGTTGTCTGCTTCAGCATTCGGTAGCCACGCCTGCTTCTTCAGTGATTCCACTGTGCTCTCCTCCCAAGGTTCTGGCTGCACACCGATGCAACATGCACTGAGTCAGATACCCTATGCGATGATCGGAGCAGTCATTGCACTTATATCTCTATTAATACTAGGTTTCAGCCTAGCCTAAGCGGCTAAATCACATAACAGATAAAATGGAGGCCTAGCCTCCATTTTCAGATTATGGAAAAGGACAACCGATGCTTATCAGATCTCCGCGAATGGCTGTCATTTTATTGCTATTAGTAAGCTTTATCTGGGGAGCAGAGTTTGTTCTGATAGATCTGGCAATCGAGTTGATACCCACGCATACGTTTAACAGTGTGCGCTTTTTACTGGCAGCTTTATCATTATTACCACTGCTCTGGTTGACGCGTAAGCAATATGCAGAAATATGCTGGCGCCCTCTGCTGGGCGCCAGTGCTTTACTCGGTCTGCTTCTATTTGCAGGTTTCTACACCCAGACAGAGGGTATGCGTTACACCTCGGTTTCCAACGCCGGCTTTATCACCGGGATGAATGTACCTCTGGTACCTCTGTTAGGCTTTCTACTCTTTAAAACCCGTGCCGCCATCTCAGTTTGGATCGGGATGATCATCGCCACCTGCGGGCTTTATCTGCTCACTATTGGTGATAAGTTAGAATTTAACCAGGGTGATGTTCTGGTGCTTATCTGCGCATTTTGCTTTGCCATTCATATCATTCTGACCGGTCGATTCGTCGACAAACTTCCCGTCATACCCTTGAGTATTCTGCAGCTGTTTGCTGTCGCTATCTATAGTTCAGTATCGGCAGGATTAAGCTCTGAGCCCGTTTTCTATCACGCAGGCTCCTCACCCCTTAGCTGGCAAGACCTAGCGGTGAGTCCCATCATTATCAGCGCAGTTCTCATCTCCGGCGTTTTAGGTACCGCCTACGCTTACTGGGCTCAGTCAGCTTGCCAACAGATATTAGAATCTCACAAAGTCGCGCTAATCTTTGCGACAGAGCCAGTATTTGCCTACCTTGCTGCATGGTTTTTTCTGGAAGAAGAGTTGGGTAGCAAAGGCTTTATCGGTGCAGGACTGATTATTGCCGCCATGCTAATTGCGGAACTAGGCGACCGTAAGCGTAAAGTAAAAATGGCACCACTAGATCAGACCACAGCTATTACTTAGGCCCCAGCAATATAAAACGATATCTGTAGATTGTGCAGTTGTATAAAGGTCATTGCGCAGGCTTGGCCTTTGAATACCGGCCATGAACGATGCCTGAGCTCCACTTTTCTCCGGAGTTACTCCGGTTTATCTGTTAAATAGCAAAGAGAGTAAGAACCTGAAATGGTAAAAGCCGGAGACTTGAGCCCCGACATTAATCTTTATCAATATACATCTGGTCCAAGTGGCTGATCTCCCGGCTCATTTCCCGGGCAATATTTATCAGGAAAATCTGGAACATTTCAGGAAATTTCTCACACAATTGATGGAACAGTTCAGCACTGATCTCCATCAAATAACCTGATTCTTCCATCAGTGCGTCACCACGTCGTTGATGCAGACCTATCATGCCAACAAAGCCCACCTGTTCACCGACCTGGTATTTACGCAATGGCACCTTAATGCCACTTTCATCTTTAGCTTGAAAGAAACGCACAGCCCCTTTCAACACAACATAAAACATGTCAGATTTATCACCGACGCTGAACAGCGTCTCACCAGCATCTACCTGCAAAAGCCGCCCCCGCTGTAACATAAAATCAAGGCTATCGTCTGATAGGGCACCAAACATAGACAGACCATGACAGAAATCAGTTGAAAACTGTTCACGTTGCTCGGAATATTGAAGTTCCTGCATTACTACTACTCGAAATTATTAAGACAACGTAATTATAGTCTGCGATTTAAGCATCAGGGCATACCCTCGAGGGGGTAGAGATACATTGCCTGACTAACAATATCGCCGATCACTTCAGTGACATCCGACAAGTCATCCAGCTACTGCCAGTGTTAGGCACTCCTTGTGCTAACAGCATAACGTTGTTCAACCCTCCGGTTATTTACAATAAATAATTACGACAGACTACTTTAATGCGATGCCTTTTTATCATAAAACGTCCCTTAATTCCTTCATTTAAACCCCGTACCCAGATAAGGGTATTGATAAAGATTAAAGTTAAGCTTTCACTTAAGTTAAATATATAAATTCGTAATTTAACTAACCAAACTCATAGCGCAGAATGTCACCTGCTCCATCTTAACTAGGTCTGTTATAAACAGAAACGGCCGATGGCAGTGCTTAAGAAAGACCATAAAAAAAATATTAGAGGTCGCTATGACAAGTTACAAATCTCTGAAAAACCTTATCTCTACCTGTGCCGTTACCGCAGCACTATCTGTGCCGGCAATCCAGTCTGCACAGGCAGGCGATGATTTTATGCTAGCCCACGCCTACCCTACTGATCACATATTTCACCTGGCATCCACTTCCTTTACAGAACAGCTGGCAAAGCAGGGTTCTGGTATGGAAGTCGATTACCATCCAGGCGGCGACCTGGGTGACTGGGCATCTATCTTCGAGCAGAGCATGGATGGTGTCGTTCCAATGAGCATGACCTTTGCTGCATCCGAATTTGATCCACGCCTGGACATCTCATGGTTGGGTTACGTGGTTGATAACTGGGATGATGCACGCAAAGTTTATGGCCCGAACGGCAAGATGACTGATGTATATAACAACATCATGGCCGATCTTGATCTGGTCGTACTGGGAACTATTCCTACCGGCTTTGGCTCCGTTGCTATCCGTAAAGGCGTAGATCGCGTTCCCGTCAACTTCCCGGAAGATACCAAAGGTATCCAGATGCGCGTACCACCCGTGCCAATCGGTATTGAGCGCTTCAATAACTGGGGCTTCACCGCAGTACCTATGCCATACTCTGAGCTCTATACAGGCCTGCAGCTAGGCACCGTAGATGGCCGTGCGTTTGGCCCATCCGTAGAGATCTGGCAGATGCGCGACGTACTGTCCGCTTACATCCTGACCAAAGACTACTTTGAGCACGCATTCTGGGTAGTCAATAAATCCTGGTTGGAAGACCTGCCGGCTGATGAACGTAAAAAGCTACTGGCTGCTGCTGACGCAACCCTGAACAAAGTTTGGGACGAAGCACAAGCAATTGACGAAGGCTTCCTGAAGCAAGTTCGCGATGAAGGTATCAACGTAGTAGAACTGACTCCTGAACAGATGGATAAGGCAAAAGCTATTCTCTACAAGAATGAATGGCCATTCATGGAAAAGATTGTTGGTCCTGAGATCATGAACATGATGCGCGATATTGCCGGTATCAACTGATCCATCCCGACGTTAACTGTCTCGGTATCACCCTCCCCTGTGTTCTGCTCTGTTGCAGAATGCAGGGGCCTCGAGGGTGATATCGTCCGGATACTAATTCAGGATCAGTACTATGCAAAAAGAAAAACTGAATACCGTTGTAAAACCGGTGGGTGAAGCCAAGATCTATGATTACGATCCTGACCTCAGTGCCCATCCAATTCCACCTCACCTACACGCCATACCTGCTCAATCAAACAGCACAATTGACCGCTATCTGATACGCTTTGAACGCCTGTTGAACGGGACGTTCCGTGGGATGATGATGATAGCTGGCCTGGGCCTGGCTGTGCTGATGTTCTCGCAAGTAATCATGCGCTACGTATTCCAATCCCCCTTCACTGGAATAGAAGAAGTAGCTGTCCTGTTGGCTGTATGGATCTATTTCCTCGGTATGGGCTATGCCACCCGGGTACGTGAACATATCCACGGCGGTATCGTAAGCCTGGTAGTACAAGACCCCTACAAAGTAAGCATTATTCGCTTTGCCGGTTCCATAACCTGCATGATTGCCGCCTGCATCTTTGGCTACTTTGCCTGTAAATACGCGCTAAAAGAGATAGATCGTGGCCGCTTAAGCGTCAACCTGCGCTGGCCCCGTGGCCTATGGAGCGCCAGCATGGTCGTAGGATTTGCC
>JAGPUU010000093.1 GCA_018067325.1 Amphritea sp. | reverse complement strand
TCTCGATCAGATGGATTTCAAACCATTGATCGACGACAACCTGACACCCATGGATCCGAGACTTTTTAAAGAGGGCCCCATGAACCTGCAACATAGCGGCAGCCACCCCGCCGGACATATGCGTAAAGTATGGGCACAACTTATTCATAGCCTGAATGAGCAAAGAGACAGCCTGGAAGGTTGTATCGCTAGTTGAACCATAGCTTTTACGCCGTTGATGGTTAATACTTGAGTTTTCACCTATGAAGCCAAGGGATATTCTATGAAAATGCTGACACTGGTACGGCACGCCAAATCCAGCTGGAATAACCCTGAACTGTCTGACTTTGATCGCCCGCTGAACAAACGGGGGAAAAAAGACCTGCCACTAATGGCTGCCCGGCTGACCGACATGAATATTCAGCCAGACCTCATACTCAGTAGCGGTGCTCGCAGAGCAATCACTACAGCCGAGCAAATTGCTCTGGAGCAGGACTACGCAACCGACAAGATTATTGAGATACCTGAGCTCTTTCATGCCCGGTCTGAAACCCTGATTAATCTGCTACAGGGCCAGTCAGATCATTATCGTAGCTTGTTAGTCGTTGGACACAGCCCAACGCTAGAAATGACCAGCTATTATCTGACACAGGAGCTTATTCCAAAGTTCCCCACCAGCGGCGTTATTCAGCTTGCCCTGAGCATCACCAGCTGGGAGGAGATCTCGGAATCCTGCGGTACGCTGGAACGACTGGATTACCCCAAGTTACATAATTGATGGCCAGCCTGGTGAGATAACATATAAAGCAAAAGTGGTACACTAACGCCATTATCAGTTATCCATCGGAACATCCGCTGTGAGCCTCTATCTCGACACATTGCTATTTACCAGCAATATAGTTGCACCTATCTTCTTTATCTCTCTACTTGGCTACCTGTTGATGCGACTGCAGGTTATCGATCAGAATTTCGTCGCTACAGCCTCTAAGTTGGTTTTCACCATTACATTGCCTGCTCTGGTCTTCATGAGCATCTCCAGAATGGATTTCCAGGCCGTATTTAACCCCACTTTACTAACCTACTTTGTGGTCAGCACTCTGCTCAGCTTCTCGCTGCTCTGGCAGATCAGTAAACGCTTTATCCATAAGCCAGAAGATCTCGGCGTTTTCATTCAGGGAGCCTTTCGTGGCAACTATGGAATTATCGGGCTGGCTGTCAGTTTTAATATGTTTGGTGACAGTGGGCTAGCTCAAGCCTCTCTTTTGTTGGCTTGTGTTATCCCCCTCTATAACACCCTTTCAGTACTCGCTCTTTCGCTACCCATGCAGAAGCAGAACGGGCTAAACCTTACTCAACCTCTGATTGAGATCGCCCGTAATCCGCTAATAATAGCGGTATTACTGGCACTCCCCTTTTCCTATTTCGATTGGGGCTTACCCACAGCGATCGATAAGATTGGCAACTATTTCGCTAATCTGACACTCCCTCTTGCTTTGCTTGCCGTGGGAGCGTCCCTGAACCTGAGAAGTTTGAGAGACACCTCAGGAGAATCCAGCTGGGCCACTCTTATTAAACTGATCCTTATGCCCCTGATATTGACCAGCGGTGCCTGGATAAGCGGCATAAGAGGCCAGGAGTTGGGCATCCTGTTCATCCTGTTCGGCTGTCCTACCGCAGCGGCCAGCTTTATTATGGCAAAAGCGATGAAAGGTAATGCACAGCTGGCTGCCAATATTATTCTGACCACTACCATCGGCTCTATCGTCACACTGAGTAGCGGAATCTACCTGCTACGACTCTGGAATTTGGCATAGGGAAGAGTAAGATAAGCAGTATCTTATATACAAGGTAGCGCTATGTTGCTTGAATTTTTTGACCACCTTTTGAGCCTGTTTCTCGACACCGCTATATGGCTGCTATTCGGTCTTGTTCTCGCAGCTGTCCTGAAAGGCTGGATTCCAACCACTCTGGTGGAAAAATGGCTTAGCGGCACTGGCGCTGGTTCGGTTATCCGGGCAGCACTAATCGGCGCACCGCTACCCCTCTGCTCTTGCGGAGTACTTCCCACAGCAATTGCCCTGCGACGCTCAGGCGCGTCAAAGCCCGCAACAGTATCTTTCCTGGTTGCCACACCAGAAACCGGCGTTGATTCAATTTCGGTAACCTATGCCCTGCTGGGGCCTGTTATGGCTATCATCCGACCCATATCGGCCATTATCAGCGCGGTGGTCAGCGGTATGATGATTTTACTGTTCGACAGCAACGACAATAACAGAGATTTTTCTGCAAAAGCGGTAGCTGACAAAAAAGAGACTAGCTGCTGCAGTGAGAAAAAGGAAAAGGTTAGTAGCTGCTGTAGTGAAACAGAAGAACCCGTTACTAGCTGCTGTAGTAAAACAGAAGCAACAGAATCCAGCTGCTGCTCTGAACAGAGCGAGATACCTAAGCCATCCGGCATCTTAGCCGGACTACAGTTTGCCATCGTAGATATCCTCGATGACATTTCCAAATGGCTCACCATCGGCCTGGTACTCGCCGCGGTGGTTGCCACATTGGTTGAGCCTGCCAGCCTGAGTCAGTGGGGCAGCGGTCTGACCGCTATGCTACTCATGCTGGTTGTTGGCCTACCGCTCTATATCTGCGCAACAGCCTCCACTCCCCTGGCTGCCGCACTACTGGCCGCCGGCATGTCTCCAGGCGCTATTCTGGTCTTTCTGCTGGTAGGCCCCGCCACTAACATCGCCTCCATAGGCATTCTCAGCCGCGAACTTGGCATCCGCGCCGTCATTATCTACCTTCTTGGCATTAGTATCTGCGCGGTTTTACTGGGATTGGCGACTGATGCCATTCTAAGCGATCAAATGATATCAGTCGGCACTGCGATGGCTCATCACGATTCTGGAGGCTTCATGATCATTAAATGGGCTGCAGCGATTATCCTGTTTGTCCTGGCAGTAAAGCCTCTACGCCAGTTTATCTGGAAAGATACAACGACTGCCTGCGCATGAGCTTCTTTACTAAGCGCAATCTGAAAAAACTACAACTGGCGATCATTGAAGCGGATCTAATCACACTAAAAAAGCAGTTTAATAAGCTGGACGCCAAGTTAATAAACGAACATCTATTCGATTTCGATAGTCAAAACCTCAACGCCGCCGAACTCGCTATCAGAACCGGCCAGCCCAAATCACTACAACACCTACTTCAAGCCGGTTGCGGCTTAAGCGCCAGTCAGACCAAACCTTTGCTATATCAGGCGTTGCAACATCCACGGCAAAGCCTGCAGTTAATGACGGTGCTGCTTCAAGCTGGCGCCCCCTTAGCGTACCCCGATATTACCCCGGACCACGCGCTCTTTGCCTGCTTCCAGTTTTGCTCTGATACCAGTCTGATGCTTCACCTTAGCAGACTGAATGAAAATGGAGCCGACCTCAACCACTGCGATAAGCATGGCAACAGTTCGCTGATATTGGCAATGCAGATGGAAAACAGAGCGCTGGTGCAGATGCTGATAAATAGTGGCGCAGCGTTATCGGAAAAGCTGGAGACGGAGGGATGTAGTAAAGAGATCATCGACTACGCCAAGCGGCTCGCCGATGATCTGGCAATCAGACAGATGATGCTTACTTCTTAACGGCAGCAACCACAGAGACTTCAACCAGCAACTCTGGACGCGCCATCCGCGCTTCAACACAAGCTCTTGCCGGAGCATGTCCCGCAGGCACCCAGTTGTCCCAAACTTCATTCATACCCGCAAAATCTTTCATATCACGGATATACAGTGTCGCCGAAAGGATATGCTCACGATCACTACCCGCCTGTTCTAAAAACGCGTCCACTTTTTCCAGCATGGTAGCAGTTTGTTCTTTGATTCCAGCGGACGCATCTTTTGCTACCTGACCACAGAGGTAAACGGTATCGTTATGGATCACGATCCGACTCATCCGCTGGCCAATCTCCTGTCGTTCAATTGTCATCTGCACTCACCCTTAATCAAAAAAAACACTAATGTAAAAGCCAATAATTGTAGTAGATCAGCCATTAGACACCAGCCTAATGCTCCTGTATTCAGAAGCATTAGCGGCATAAATCGATGTTATCAGGGTGATAGCAGAAAATATCGCTATCTCAATGTATCTTCTATCGAAGAAGCAGAGGAGTGACTCAGAGTCGGGGAATCTCAATAGCAGGGCAGCGATTCATCACCACCTGAAGTCCGGCCGCCTGAGCCTTTTCAGCAGCAGGTTCATTGATAACCCCCAGCTGCATCCATACCGACTTCGCATTCACGGCAATCGCTTCGTCAACCACATCCCCCGCTTCTGCAGAACTACGGAAAATATCCACCATATCAATAGGTTCTTTTATATCGGCCAGAGAGGAAACCACTACCCGTCCATGAATCTGCTCACCCACTTTAAAGGGGTTTACCGGAATCACGTTATAACCTTTAGCTAACAGGAAATGCATCACCTGATTACTGGCTCGGTGTGACTTAGGGCTGGCACCAACCATCGCTATCGTTTTACTTTTTTCTAGAATCTGACGAATGACTTCCATCGCATCTGGCTCCTTTTAATTATTTTTATTCCCACAGCAAGGACACTCAGGGTCTCGCCGCAGTTTTAGGGTTCGCCAATCCATATGACGCCCATCCAGAAGTAACAACTTTCCGACCAGTGGATGACCAACATCCGCCAGTACTTTTAAGGCTTCCATCGCCTGCACTGAACCTATGATACCGACCAGTGGCGCAATCACCCCACTCTCAGAACAGGTTAAATTTTCATCATCGCCCTCACGATACAAACAGCGATAACAGGGGGCATCTTCACGCCGCGGATCAAAGACCGCTACCTGCCCATCAAACCGAATAGCAGCACCTGAAACTAACGGTGTTTTATACTTCACACAAGCGTCATTAATCGCAAAACGGGTAGTAAAGTTATCACTGCAATCGACGACCAGATCAACTTCAGCAACCTGTTTTGCCAACGCTACGTCATCCAAACGACTATTAATGACCACCACATCCGTATCTGGATTCAGCTCTACAAGCGCAGCTTTTGCTGAATCCACCTTAGGCAGCCCGATAGTTGAAGTACGGTGTACAATCTGCCGCTGCAGATTCGTCAGTTCGACCTTGTCATCATCCACCAGCACCAACCGGCCCACTCCAGCCGCCGCAAGATACATCGCTACAGGGCTGCCAAGACCACCCAATCCAATCACCAGAACCGACGCCTTTAACCAGGCCTCCTGACCTGCAATATCAACCTCAGACAACATAATCTGACGGCTATAACGCAACAGCTGCTCATCATTCAACATTCTGTTTATTCTCTTCTTTCCAAGTCGCCCAGGTTATACGGTCATTGCCGCCATAATCCTGAGCTGAATCTATATCGCTGTAACTCAATTCAGTTAGCAACTGCTGAACCGCCGCGGTCTGATCATAACCGTGTTCAAATAACAGCTTGCCGCCCTCCAACAGAAAACCCCTGGCTTGCGTGGCGATCTGACGTATATCCGCCAGGCCTTTATCCGCCGCCACCAGAGCACTAACCGGCTCAAAACGCAGATCTCCCCTTTCCAGATGAGGATCCAGAGGATCAATATAGGGCGGATTACTGACAATCATCTCAAACAGCCCGCCCACTGGTTCAAACCAACTGCCCTGTAACACTGCCACATTATTCAACCCGAGCCGCTGACGATTTTGCTCGGCCAATGCTGCCGCCTCTGCAACCCGGTCAACAGCAACAAGTTGCCAGGCCGGACACTCTGAAGCCAGTGCGAGTGCGATAGCACCGGTACCGGTTCCCAAGTCTAATACTCTGGCTACAGAATGGGGAATTAGTTCAAGGGCTTTTTCAACCAGACATTCGGTATCTGGCCGAGGAATAAGTGTGGTGGGATTAACATCCAGATCTAAGGTCCAGAAACCACGACTACCGGTCAGGTGAGCAATAGGCTCCCCCTGCTGACGACGTTGAATAAACGCCTCAAACCTATGTTGTTGAGCCGCTGTCAGCAGATAGTCACGATGGAGAAACAGGAAGGTGCGGTCTTTCTCAAGGATATGGCAGAGTAGCAGTTCAATATCCAGTTCAGGACTGTCACTGCTCTTCCCGAGCTGGCCTGCAACAGCCAACGCATCAGATATATTCATTTGCAGAGCGATCAACTGTCCTCAGACAGAGCACCCAACTGCTCAGCCTGGTATTCGTTAACCAATGGATCGACCACAGACCCTAACGCACCTTCCATCACTTCCTGAAGCTTATATAGCGTGAGGTTAATGCGATGATCGGTAATACGTCCCTGAGGATAGTTATATGTCCTGATACGTTCCGAACGGTCACCACTACCCACCAAAGATTTACGGGTACTGGCCTGAGTCGCCGCATGACGCTCCTGCTCCGCCGCCTGCAAACGGGAC